>NZ_JBEOVJ010000031.1:0-83969 GCF_040295435.1 Streptomyces sp. NPDC002809 | reverse complement strand
CTCCGCCCATGACCCGGGCGGAGGCCGACTGCGTCGTGGTGAGGGGCGAGGTCAGTCGCCCAGGACCCGGCGCAGGTAGTCGTTGGTGAAGAGCCGGTCCGGGTCCAGCCGGTCCCGTACGGCGGTGAACTCACCGAAGCGCGGGTACACGCCCGCCAGGTAGGCGGCGTCGCGGGTGTTCACCTTGCCCCAGTGCGGACGCCCGCCGTGCGCGGTCATGATCCGCTCGACCGCCGTGAAGTACGCCTGGTAGGGCGTGCCCCGGTAGAGGTGGACGGCGATGTACGCGCTGTCCCGGCCCGAGGCCGTGGAGAGCGCGATGTCGTCCGCGGGGGCGATGCGCACCTCCACCGGGAAGCTGATCCGCAGCGGGGAACGGTCCACCATGGCCTTGACCTCGCGCAGCGCCTGCACGGCGGCCTCGCGCGGCAGGGCGTACTCCATTTCCACGAACCGCACCCGGCGCGGGCTGGTGAAGACCTTGTACGGGATGTCGGTGTACGTACGCGCCGACAGCGCCCGGCTGGAGAGCTTCGCGACCGAGGGGATCGTGGCCGGGACCGCCCGGCCGAGCGAGCAGGCGACCTGGAAGATGCCGTTGGAGAGGAGTTCGTCCTCGATCCAGCCGCTGACCTTCCCGGGCGGGGCCGCGGGGCCCGCGCTCCGGTTGTTGCGCTTGGTGTTGCAGTTGCCCGTGTGCGGGAACCAGTAGAACTCGAAGTGTTCGTTCTCGGTCACCAGCTGATCGAAGTCTGCCGTGACCTTGTCGAAGGTCATCGGCTCCTCACGCGCCGTCAGCAGGAAGACCGGCTCCACGGCGAAGGTGATGGCCGTGATGACGCCCAGCGCGCCGAGCCCGATCCGGGCGACGGCGAAGATGTCGGGGTTCTCGGCCGCCGAACACGTCAGCACCGTGCCGTCCGCGGTGACCAGCTCCAGGGCGCGGATCTGCGCGGATATCGACGCCGAGTCGCGGCCGGTGCCATGAGTGCCGGTCGAGGTGGCCCCGGCGACCGTCTGCTCCATGATGTCGCCCATGTTGGTGAGCGAGAGACCCTCGCGGGCCAGCGCATGGTTGAGCCGCTTCAGCGGGGTGCCGGCCTCGACGGTCACCGTCATGGCCACCCGGTCGATCTCACGTATGCCGGTGAGCAGATCGGGCCGGATCAGCAGCCCGTCGGTGGCCGCGGTCGCGGTGAACGAGTGGCCGGTGCCGACCGGCTTCACCTTCAGACCGTCCTCGGACGCCCTGCGCAGTGCCTCGGCCAGCTCGTCCACGGAGGCGGGGGACACGGTCCGTACCGGACGGGCGGTGACGTTCCCCGCCCAATTACGCCACGCGCTCGTCGTCGTCCGTGCGTAGGTGTCGGTCATCTTCCCCGCGCCCTTCCGTAGGAACCGGCCCTGTGAGCCGGCGGTACCCCAGGAACGCCACCGCGGCCGCGAGCGCTCCCGCCACGGCGGGCACCGCGTACCCCGCCTTCGCCCCGGACACGTCGACCACCCAGCCTGCGGCCGAGGAGCCGAGCGCCACGCCTACGGCGAGCCCGGTACTGGTCCAGGTCATGCCCTCGGTCAGTCTGGTGCGCGGTACGTGCTGTTCGACGAGGGCCATGGTGGTGACCATCGTCGGTGCGATGGCGAGACCCGCGACAAAGAGCGCCACGGCCAGAAACGGAAGGCTCCCGGCCAGTTGGAGGGGGATCATACTCACGGCCATCGCACACACTCCCACCAGCCACCGGGTGGACGGCCTGCCCTTGAGGCGCAACAGGCCGAAGACCGCTCCGGCGAGGCAGGACCCGAGCGCGTACACGGCCAGCACGAGGCTCGCCGCGGCCTTGTGGCCCTGCTCCTCGGCGAAGGCCACCGTCACCACGTCGACCGCCCCGAAGATCGCCCCGGTCGCCACGAAGGTGACCACGAGCACCTGCAGCCCGCGCGAGCCCAGCGCGGAGCCGGTGGCGTGCCGGGCGTGCGGGTGCGGGACCGGCTCGGTGGCCCGCTGCGCGGTCAGCCAGAAGACTCCGACCAGCAGGAACCCGGCGGCGAGCAGCGGGCCGGCCTCCGGGAACCAGGCGGTGGAGAGCCCGATGGAGATGATCGGACCGAAGATGAAGCAGACCTCGTCGACGATCGACTCCCACGCGTACGCGGTGTGCAGCTGCTGCGTCGAGCCGCGGTAGATCTCCGCCCAGCGGGCCCGGACCATCGACCCGACGCTGGGCACGCATCCCGCACCCGCCGCGAAGACGAACAGGGTCCAGTCGGGCAGCCGCTGCTGGGCGCAGACCAGCAGCCCGGCCACGGCCGCCAGTGCGACGAGCGTCACCGGACGCAGCACCCGGCGCTGCCCGTGCCGGTCGACCAGCCTGGACACCTGCGGCCCGACCACCGCGGCCGACATTGCCAGCGTCGCGGAGAGGGCGCCCGCCAGCCCGTACCGGCCGGTCAGCTGGGAAACCATGGTCACCACGCCGATGCCCATCATGGACAGGGGCATCCGGCCGAAGAAGCCGGCCGAGGAGAACCCCTTGGAGCCGGGGGCGGCGAAGATCGCGCGGTAGGGACTGGGCACGGGAGACTCCGGTACGGCGTGGTCACACGCGGTGTCAGGGGTGAATGCGGCCGATACAGCTTACGGGCGCGCCGGAGGGTCCGACAGCGGGAATCCGGGCGCCGCCGGTGAACGCGCGGGGCGGGTCGGGGACAGGTGTCGGTGGGAGCCGGGCCGCGGGCGGGTGGCAGGATCGACGTCATGTCCGATCTGCGCGATCCCGCTCCCTACGACGCCCTGCTGCTGCTCTCCTTCGGAGGCCCCGAAGGCCCGGACGACGTGGTTCCGTTCCTGGCGAACGTGACCCGTGGCCGGGGAATCCCCGAGGAGCGGCTGAAGGAAGTCGGCAAGCACTACTTCCTCTTCGGCGGCGTCAGCCCGATCAACGCCCAGAACCGGGCACTGCTCGACGCCCTGCGCAAGGACTTCGCGGACCACGGACTCGATCTGCCCGTGTACTGGGGCAACCGCAACTGGGCGCCCTACCTGACCGACACCCTGCGCGAGATGGTCCTGGCCGGGCACCGTCGTATCGCCGTGCTGGCGACCAGCGCGTACGCCTCGTACTCCGGCTGCCGGCAGTACCGCGAGAACCTCGCCGAGTCGCTGGCAGCGCTGGAGGCCGAGGGGCTGTCCGTGCCGCGCGTCGACAAGCTGCGGCACTACTTCAACCACCCCGGTTTCGTCGAGCCGATGGTGGAGGGGGTCCTCGCCTCGCTGGCCGACCTTCCCGCGGACGTACGGGCCGGAGCGCATCTGGCCTTCACGACGCACTCCATCCCCACGTCGGCGGCGGACACCTCCGGGCCGGTGGAGGCGCACGGCGACGGTGGTGCGTACGTCGCCGAGCACCTCGACGTCGCCCGGCTGATCGTGGCCGCCGTGGCCGAAAGGACCGGCGTCGCGTACCCCTGGCAGCTCGTCTACCAGTCGCGCAGTGGTGCCCCGCAGATCCCGTGGCTTGAGCCCGACATCTGCGACCACCTGGAGTCGCTGCACGGTGAGGGCGTCCCCGCCGTGGTGATGGCGCCCATCGGGTTCGTCTCGGACCACATGGAGGTCCTCTACGACCTCGACACCGAGGCCACGGCGAAGGCGGCCGAGATCGGACTCACGGTGCGCCGGTCGGCGACGGTGGGCGCCGACCCGCGCTTCGCCGCGGCCGTGCGCGACCTGGTGCTGGAGCGCGCCGCCACCGAGCAGGGCCTCCGCCGGGAGCGGTGCGCCCTCGGGACGCTCGGGGCGAGCCACGATCTCTGCCCGGTCGGCTGCTGTCCGGCCCGGGCGCCGAAGCCGGCCGCGGCGGGCGCCGACAGCCCGTACGCGTAGAGCGACCCGATCCGTACCCCACACCCCTCTGGGAGCGCCGTGACCGACCCCCTGCTGTCCGAACTGCTCGACCTCGCCCTGGACGTCGCAGGCCGCGCCGGTGCGCTGCTGCGCGACGGCCGCCCCGCCGACCTGGGAGTGGCCGCGACCAAGTCCAGCCCGGTGGACGTCGTCACCGAGATGGACATCGCCGCCGAGAAGCTGATCACCGGCTTCCTGGCCGACCGCCGCCCCCAGGACGGCTTCCTCGGTGAGGAGGGCGCCAGTTCCGAGGGCACCAGCGGCGTCCGCTGGGTGATCGATCCGCTCGACGGCACCGTGAACTATCTCTACGGCCTGCCCACGTGGGCCGTCTCGGTCGCCGCGGAGCGCGACGGCGAGCGGATCGTGGGCGTGGTGGAGGTCCCGATGCGAGGGGAGACCTACCACGCGGTCCTCGGTGGCGGTGCGCACGCGAAGGGCGGGGCGTACGGGGACGGTGCCCGGCTGCGCTGCCGCCCGGCTCCGCCGCTCGACCAGGCGCTCGTGTCGACCGGCTTCAACTACGTCGCAGACGTCCGCGAGCACCAGGCGGACGTGGCGCGCGTCCTGATCCCACGGCTGCGGGACATCCGCCGCGGCGGCTCCGCGGCGATCGACCTCTGTGACGTCGCCGCCGGCCGCCTCGACGGCTACTACGAGCGAGGCCTCCATCCGTGGGACCTCGCCGCCGGTGACCTCATCGCCCGGGAGGCGGGAGCGCTCACGGGCGGCCGCCCCGGGCTGCCCGCCGACGGCGGACTGACGGTGGCCGCGGCGCCGGGCGTCTTCGAACCCCTGCAGGCGCTGCTGGAGGAACTGGGAGCCTGGCACGACTGACACCGGGGCCGCCCGAGGTCACCCAGGGCCCGCGAGAGCCGCTGAGCGGGCCGTGGGCCCCACCGGAACCGAGAAGGCCCCGCGAATGCCTGTGCGGCACCGCGGGGCCTTCTCGTGACGGCTCAGACGCTTGTGGCGCCGATGTGAACACCGTGCTCGGCAGCGAGGCGGTGCAGGTCGTCCAGCTCGCCCTGCTCGACGTCCGCAAGGAAGTCGTCGCCCGTCTCGCGGGCCTTCGTGAGGTCGGACTCGGTGGTCTGGATGCGTTGCAGCAGACCTGCGGTGAAAGCGTCCATGAAGCGCCCCCTCATCGTGGGTCGGTGGCACGGGGGTGTGCCCGGGTTTCCCTCCGCCGAGGCGGTAGGGCGGGTGATCACGCACTCTCCGGGGGACGGAGGGGCCTGTGGTACGCCACATACGAGACGTGATCGCGGGTGTGAATTCGTCCTCCCCTGCCCGACCCTCAGAGAAACCTCAACTGGCCCGGGAATCCTCCGAATTCCCGGAAGCCGCAGGTCGGGCCGCGTCGTCTTACCGCCGGTTTATACGTGTTGCGGGCAGGATGGAGCCGCACAGGCCGTGCCGAGGCGTGGTCCGGATCACGGCCACGCGTCCGTCCGGACGCTCCGCCGGTCTGTTTCGAACGTTGTGATGTTCAGCCGTGAAGTTCTGTTGTGAAGCACTTTTGTGAAGTTTCTAAGGAAGGAAGCGCCGTGCGCGTACTCGTCGTGGAGGACGAGCAGCTGCTCGCCGATGCGGTGGCCACCGGCCTGCGCCGTGAGGCCATGGCCGTCGATGTCGTGTACGACGGTGCAGCGGCCCTGGAGCGCATCGAGGTCAACGACTACGACGTCGTGGTCCTGGACCGGGACCTCCCCCTGGTGCACGGTGACGACGTCTGCCGCCGGATCGTCGAGCTGGGCATGCCGACCCGGGTGCTCATGCTCACCGCCTCCGGGGACGTCAGTGACCGCGTGGAGGGCCTGGAGCTCGGCGCGGACGACTATCTGCCCAAGCCCTTCGCCTTCAGCGAGCTGACCGCCCGGGTCCGGGCACTCGGCCGCCGTACGACAGTGGCCCTGCCGCCCGTCCTGGAGCGCGCGGGAATCAAGCTCGACCCCAACCGCCGCGAGGTGTTCCGGGGCGATCAGGAGGTGCAGCTCGCTCCCAAGGAGTTCGCGGTGCTTGAGGTCCTGATGCGCAGCGAGGGCGCCGTCGTCTCGGCCGAGCAACTCCTGGAGAAGGCCTGGGACGAGAACACCGACCCGTTCACCAATGTCGTCCGGGTGACCGTCATGACCCTGCGGCGCAAGCTCGGCGAGCCGCCGGTGATCGTCACGGTGCCCGGCTCCGGCTACCGGATCTGACGCCGGTGCCCACCGTCCCGCCGCCCGCGGCGGCGCCCCCCAAGCCCACCTGGGAGCCCAAGCAGCAGGAGCCCCCGTACCCCTGGTTGCGTCCGACCATCCGGATAAGGCTCACCCTCCTGTACGGAGGCATGTTCCTCATCGCGGGCATCCTGCTGCTGTCGATCATCTACATGCTGGCCGCCCAGGCCCTGCACGTGGGCAGCGAGCTGCCGTTCGAGATCGTCAACGGGCAGGTGCGGAGCAAGGTCTGCAACCTCCCCGAGAAGGCGTCCCCGGACAACTTCAACGCCGCGGTGAACGCCTGTGTCAACCATCAGCGCCAGGAGGCGCTGGACACGCTCCTCAACCGGTCGCTGCTGGCCCTCGTGGGCCTGAGCGTCATCGCTTTCGCCTTCGGCTACGCCATGGCGGGGCGGGTGCTCTCGCCGCTGGGCCGGATCACCCGCATCGCCCGCAGGGTGGCCGGAACCGACCTGTCCCGCCGCATCGAACTGGACGGGCCGGACGACGAGCTCAAGGAGCTCGCCGACACCTTCGACGACATGCTGGACCGGCTGGAGCGGGCCTTCACCGCGCAGCAGCGGTTCGTCGGGAACGCGTCGCACGAGCTGCGCACCCCCTTGGCGATCAACCGCACGCTGCTGGAGGTCCACCTCGCCGATCCGGAGGCACCCCCGGAGCTCCAACAGCTGGGCAAGACACTTCTGGCCACCAACGAACGCAGCGAGCAGCTCGTGGAGGGTCTGCTGCTGCTCGCCCGCAGCGACAACCAGATCGTCGAGCGCAAGCCCGTCGATCTGGCCGAGGTGGCCTCGCGGGCGCTGGACCAGGCCCGGGGCGAGGCCGAGGCCAAGGGCGTGGAGATGCGCAGCGAGCTAGCCCCGGCCGTCGTTCAGGGCAACGGCGTCCTGCTGGAGCGGATCGCGCTGAACCTCGTACAGAACGCGGTGCGCTACAACGTCCCGGCGGACGGCTGGGTCGAGGTCAGCACGGAGCTGCTGCCCGGGCAGGCCGTGATGGTCGTCGCGAACACCGGGCCCGTGGTGCCGGCCTACGAGATCGACAACCTCTTCGAGCCCTTCAGGCGGCTGCGTACGGAGCGAACGGGAAGCGACAAGGGGGTCGGCCTCGGCCTGTCGATCGCACGCTCCGTCGCGCGCGCTCACGGCGGCCGTATCATCGCCGAGCCCCGCGAAGGCGGTGGTCTTGTGATGCGCGTCTCACTGCCTGTCTGAGAAGCTGGGCGTGGCGAGATGTGTGCGGATTATTTTTGTTCGCTTTGAGCGGAATTTTCGGGACTCGATCCCGGAGGAGCCGTGTGTGATCGATCACAAGAGCGATATTCCGCCCGTCCACGCTCCGTGATCAGGGATCCTTCCGGAAATCCGGCAAAAGTCGGGTTTTCGGGGGTCGATATCACGGGAAGTACACGGGGTGGCGCTGGCAAACAGCGCCGCCGGGACCGTGTACGGTCCCCATCGCCACCCAAGCTGATCACTCTCGAGCGGTCCTTTTGGGTGTCGATTGAGTAACAGACCTTGATGTGAGGCAAAATCTCCGCCTCGGGTCGGGCACAAGTCCGGCCTCTCACGCGTTACGTGCGCTGAGACACCGCAGACACCCAGAGGGGGAGAGCGACAATGGCAACGGATTACGACACCCCACGCAAGACCGACGACGACGTCGATCAGGACAGCCTTGAAGAGCTCAAGGCTCGCCGGAGCGACAAGACGGCGTCCGCCGTCGACGTCGACGAATTCGACGCGGCCGAAGGACTGGAGCTGCCCGGAGCAGACCTGTCCAACGAAGAACTGGCCGTAAGGGTCCTGCCCAAGCAGGCCGACGAGTTCACCTGCATGAGCTGCTTCCTCGTGCACCACCGCAGTCAGCTGGCCCGCGAGAAGAACGGTCAGCCGATCTGCCGCGACTGCGACTGAGGTCCGGTCGGCCGTGGCAGGGGACACACCGTTCCGGAAGCGGCGCATCCGGCGCAAGGAAGGGCCGGAGGCGCAACAGGGCGGTACAGGCCCGGCAGAGGGCGTAGCAGCGCCTGCCGAGCGGTCCGCCCTGCCACCCACGCCGGGCGAACACGACGACGAGCGGGGCCGGTCGGCCTCGCTCGAAGCGGTCGAAGCAGCTGTGGCCGCCATCGAGGCGGCTGCGGAAGTCGACGCGGCCGACAGGGCCGGAGAGGTCGACAGGACGGAGCCCGTGACCGGGGCAGGCCGTCTGAAGTCAGTTAAACGGGGCGTACACAAGGGCGGGGAGAGCGCCAAGGCGGCGATCGGTCATATCGCCGACCTGATCATCGACATCGCTCCCCGCGTCCCTGTACGCGATCTCGCCACCCTCCGCAGGCAGTTCCCCGGCCTGGGGCCCGAGGAGATCGCCGACCGGCTCATCGCCGGCGCGAGCAGGGCCACCGCGACCGTCGGCGCCGGCATCGGCGCGGCGGCCATGATGCCCGTACCACCCGCCATGCTCGCTGAGCTGGCGGCCGAGATCACCGGTGTGGCCGCGATCGAGATGAAGCTCGTCGCGGAACTGCACGAGGTCTATGGACAGCGCCCGCCGGGCGGCATCGGCCGGCGTTCCACCGCCTACCTCACGTCCTGGACGGAGGAGCGCGGTATCGACGTCACCCACCCCACGTCGGTCAACGCGGCGCTCGGCGGCCAGATGAAGCGCGAGCTGCGCCAGCAGATCATGAAGCGCACCGCGCGCGATCTGCCCAACCTCATCCCGTTCATGATCGGCGCCGCCGTCGGCGCGATGATGAACCGGCGCGACACCAGGAAACTCGCCGGACGGGTCAGGAAGGATCTGCGCAAGCGGCAGGTCCCCTGGGACCGGCTGACGGAACTGCCGCCGCTGGAAAGCCCCCACACGGCCCTGCCCGGGGAGCCGAAGGACTCGGACGGCTGAAGGCCTCCGCGGGCCCGCACAAGACCTTCAGGAGCCCCGTACGAACGCACCGGGCTCCGGCCTTGGATCGGACCGTGTCCTGGATCGGGACAGGTCCTTGGATCGGACCGGACCGTGCCCTGGATCGGACGGGTCCTTGGACCGGCATTGGATCGGACCGGGCCTTTTGATCGGCCCGGTCCCGGATCAGGCCGGATTCGCCGTCTTCAGGGCCGCCGCCAGCGCCTGCGGCTCACGCGTCGACAGATAGACGTACGGAGTCGGGTCCTGCGGATCCGTGATCTCCACGCGCACCGCCGTAGGGATGTAGCTGCGGAGCAGCATGAACGCCCGCGTGTCCGCCTTGTACGAGCGCCAGGCGCGCGCCTCCTCGGCGTCCAGTACCTCGGCCTCGCCGAGCGCCGACACGGGAATCCGCGCGTCGCCGGCGACGAGGGCGCCGGCCACCACCCGGATCCGGGCGGATCCGTACGAGCTGACCGCCACTGCCGACAGCGCGGTGCCGCCCGCCAGCCCGGCGAGCAGTGGCAGGGTGCCCAGCGGCAGCAGCATCAGCGCGCACGCGATGCCGATCAGGACGGCGATGAGCCACCACGAACGGGGTGCGGTGAGACGTTCGTCGAAGGGCGGGGTGGAAGGCTGCATGAACCCAAGCTTGGCACGGCGCGACCTGCGGGTACCCGCGCGGGTAAGGTCTGCGGCTGTGAGTGGAACATCTGCGGCTCTGAAGCCCCCGGCCGACGCGGTGAAACCGGTCCGGCATCCCGACGCCCCGGCACCCGGCGAGCTGCTCGGCGCCCATTACGAACACTGTTTCGGCTGCGGCGACGGACAGGCGCACGGGCTGCACCTCCAGGCGCGGGCCGGCGAGGGCGTCGGCGTCACCGCCGAGTTCACCGTGCAGGCCGCCCACCAGGGCGCCCCGGGCCTCGCCCACGGCGGGGTGCTGGCCACCGCGCTCGACGAGACACTCGGCTCGCTGAACTGGCTGCTGCGCGTGATCGCGGTGACCGGGCGGCTGGAGACCGACTTCGTCCGCCCCGTGCCGGTGGACACCGTGCTGTTCCTGGACGCCGAGATCACCGCCGTGCACGGCCGCAAGATCTACTCCCGGGCGACCGGCCGGATCGGCGGCCCGGACGGACCCGTGGCGGTCCGGGCCGAGGCCCTGTTCATCGAGGTCAAGGTCGATCACTTCATCGACAACGGCCGCCCTGCCGAGATCCGGGCCGCGATGGCCGACCCCGACCAGGTCAAGCGGGCCCGGGCCTTCGAGGTGAACCCCTGATGCGCCATCCCGTGGACGTCCTGATCCGCCGGGTCGACCCGGACGTGCCGATTCCGGCGTACGGGCACCCGGGCGACGCCGGAGCCGATCTGGTCACCACCGAGGCCGTCGAGCTGGCACCGGGGGAGCGGGCCGTACTGCCGACCGGGGTTTCGATCGCCCTGCCGGACGGGTACGCCGCGTTCGTGCACCCCCGATCCGGCCTCGCCGCACGCTGTGGAGTCGCCCTGGTGAATGCTCCGGGGACGGTGGATGCCGGGTACCGTGGAGAGATCAAGGTGATCGTCATCAATCTCGACCCGCGCGAGTCCGTGAGGTTCGAGCGGTTCGACCGGATTGCCCAACTGGTCGTGCAGCAGGTCGAGAAGGTGCGCTTCCACGAAGTGTCGGAGCTTCCCGGTTCGGCGCGGGCCGAAGGGGGCTTCGGGTCCACCGGCGGCCATGCCGCCGTTGATGTTGATGGCGTCCGGGGCGGGGTTCCCCAGGGCGGGAACAGCTACGCTTCGGTCGAATCCGACCGGGAAGGAAAGTGACGTGTTCGGACGTCGCAAGAACAGTGGTTCCGCCGAGGACGCGGCGGACGAAGCGCGCGAGGCCGAGCAGGTCGTCGACGAGCTCGATGACGCCGAGAGCGGATCGCGCCGGACGAATCTTCCGCCGGCTCCGCGGCCGGACGGCCCGTGGGACATCGACGAGGTCTCCCAGCCCGGCGAGGGCCGGGTCGACCTGGGCGGCATCTTCGTGCCCGGTGTCGAGGGCATGGAGCTGCGCGTAGAGGTCGCCGGTGACGCGATCGTCGCCGCCACGGTCGTGCTGCGCGACAGCGCGATCCAGCTGCAGGCCTTCGCCGCCCCCAAGAAGGAGGGCATCTGGGGCGAGGTCCGCGAGGAGATCGCCTCCGGTATCACCCAGCAGGGCGGCATCATCGACGAGGTGGAGGGCCCGCTGGGCTGGGAACTGCGCGCGCAGGTCCCCGTACAGCTTCCCGACGGGGCGAACGGCGTGCAGATGGTGCGCTTCGTCGGTGTCGACGGTCCCCGCTGGTTCCTGCGCGGAGTGATCTCCGGCCAGGGTGCCGTGCAGCCGGAGGCCGCCGGTCTCCTGGAGACGGTCTTCCGGGACACCGTGGTCGTCCGCGGCGACGGCCCGATGGCGCCGCGCGACCCGATCGTGCTCAAGCTCCCCAACGACGCGCAGATGGTTCCCGAGGGCGTTCAGCAGGAGGAGCAGGAGGGCTCGAAGTTCTCCGGCGGCATGGCAGGCCTCCAGCGCGGCCCCGAGATCACCGAGGTGCGCTGACCTGCATCCCGAGATCGCCGAGGTGCGCCGATAGCACCCCGTAAGCACCGGCCGGTGGCCCGTACCCCCTTCGTAGGGGTACGGGCCACCGGCTTTTGTGCGTCCCGTGGCGGAGCGGTGCGCGGCCGCCCGTATGGGGCGCGTATCGGGCACGTAATGGCGCCGTCAAGGCCGCGCCCGCACCCGTAAGGAAGCCATCAACGCAGGTCACGGGGGCGCGAGCGGGAGGTTTGCTCAAGGGGTCCGAGAAATCCGCACCTCATTCAGGAGCACCCGATGGCCGACCTGGCCTTCGTCGTCACCACGATCGCGGTCTTCGCGCTGGTGGCTCTCATTGCCAAGGGGGTGGCGAAGCTGTGACTGCCGAAAACGTGGCCGGCCTCGTCGTGGCCGTAGCCCTGCTGGGCTATCTCGTCCTCGCCCTTCTGTACCCGGAGAGGTTCTGAGCCCGATATGAGCCCCGTCCTCGCCGGCGTTCTCCAGGTACTCGCGCTCGTCGTGGCGCTGGGTCTGGCGTACCGCCCGCTCGGTGACCACATGGCCCGTGTCTACACCTCGCCCCGCCATCTGCGGGTGGAGAAGTGGATCTACAAGGCCATCGGCGCCAATCCTGACACGCAGATGCGCTGGCCCGCCTATCTGCGCGGTGTTCTCGCCTTCTCCGCCGTGAGCGTCCTCTTCCTGTATCTGCTGCAGCGGCTCCAGGGCTCGCTGCCCGGTTCGCTCGGCTTCTCCTCGATCGACCCCGACCAGGCGTTCAACACGGCGGCCTCGTTCGTCGCGAACACCAACTGGCAGTCGTACTACGGCGAGCAGGCCATGGGCCACGTCGTGCAGACCGGCGGCCTCGCGGTGCAGAACTTCGTCTCGGCCGCCGTCGGCATCGCCGTCGCGGTGGCACTCGTCCGGGGATTCGCCGCCACCCGCAGTGGTGAACTCGGCAACTTCTGGGCCGACCTGGTGCGCGGCACCGTGCGGATCCTGCTGCCGATCGCGGTGATCGGCGCGCTCGTGCTGGTCGCCTGCGGAGCGATCCAGAACTTCTCCGGCATCCACGAGGTCGGCCAGTTCACGGGCGGCTCGCAGCAGTGGAACGGCGGCGCGGTCGCCTCGCAGGAGGTCATCAAGGAGCTGGGTACGAACGGTGGCGGCTACTTCAACGCCAACTCGGCCCACCCCTTCGAGAACCCCAACGGGCTCTCCAACCTCTTCGAGATCTTCCTGATCCTCGTCATCCCGTTCGCCCTGACGCGGACCTTCGGCCGCATGGTCGGCTCCCTCAAGCAGGGGTACGCGATCCTCGCGACGATGGGCGTCATCTGGCTCGGCTTCACCGCGCTGATGATGTGGACCGAGTTCTCCCACCACGGGCCCGCGTTCGACATCGCGGGCGGGGCGATGGAGGGCAAGGAGAACCGTTTCGGCGTCGGGGGTTCGTCCATCTTCGCGGTGGCCACCACGCTCACCTCGACCGGTGCGGTGAACTCGTTCCACTCCTCGTTCACCGGCCTCGGCGGCGGCATCACGATGCTCGGCATGCAACTCGGCGAGATCGCTCCCGGTGGTACCGGCTCCGGTCTCTACGGAATGCTCATCATGGCGATCATCGCGGTGTTCATCGCCGGTCTGATGGTCGGCCGGACGCCGGAGTACCTGGGCAAGAAGATCGGCACCCGCGAGATCAAGCTCGCCGCCTGCTACATCCTGATCACACCGGCTCTGGTGCTCTGTTTCACCGCCGTCGCGATGGCCCTGCCCACCCCGGGCAACTCGATGACCAACTCGGGCGCGCACGGCTTCTCGGAGATCCTGTACGCCTACACCTCCGGCGCCAACAACAACGGTTCGGCGTTCGCCGGGCTCAACGCGGACACGCAGTGGTTCAACACCACGATCGGACTCGCGATGCTCCTGGGCCGGTTCCTGCCCATGGTGTTCGTCCTGGCCCTGGCCGGCTCGCTGGCCGGGCAACGGCCCGTACCGGCGACCGTCGGGACCCTCGGCACCCACAAACCGCTCTTCAGCGGGCTGCTGGTCGCCACCATCATGATCATCGCCGGTCTGACCTACTTCCCGGCCCTCGCCCTGGGGCCGCTGGCCGAGGGGCTGGCGTCATGACCATCCGTACGAAGCAAGAGGACGAGATGTCCACAGTCACGCCGGCCCGCGCACCGCATCAGGACACTCCGGCCGGTGCCGTTCCCGAAGGGCGCGTAGGCGCCGGGCTGTTCGATCCCAGGATGCTCATCGCCTCCTTCCCCGACGCGATACGCAAACTCGACCCACGGGTGATGGTCAAGTCGCCGGTGATGTTCGTGGTGCTGGTGGGTTCGGTGCTCACCACCGTGCTCGCGGCACTGGATCCGACGGACTGGTTCGGCTGGGCGATCGCCGTCTGGCTGTGGCTGACGACGATCTTCGCCAACCTGGCGGAGGCGGTGGCCGAGGGCCGCGGCAAGGCCCAGGCCGACACCCTGCGCAAGGCCAAGACCGACACCGTCGCCCGCCGGATCGTCGGCACGAACGAGGAGCGGGTCCCCGGTACCGAACTGCGCATCGGCGACCTGGTCGTCTGCGAGGCCGGTGACATCGTTCCGGGCGACGGAGACGTCGTCGAGGGCGTCGCCAGCGTCGACGAGTCCGCGATCACCGGCGAATCGGCCCCGGTCATCCGGGAGTCCGGCGGCGACCGCAGTGCCGTCACCGGTGGTACGAAGGTGCTCTCCGACCGCATCGTCATCAAGATCACGACCAAGCCGGGCGAGACGTTCATCGACCGGATGATCGCCCTGGTCGAGGGCGCGGCCCGGCAGAAGACGCCCAACGAGATCGCCCTGAACATCCTCCTGGCGTCCCTCACCGTCGTCTTCCTGCTCGCCGTCGTCACCCTGCAGCCCTTCGCGATCTACGCCGGCAGCGAGCAGTCCATGATCGTGCTGGCCGCGCTCCTGGTCTGTCTGATCCCGACCACCATCGGCGCGCTGCTCTCCGCGATCGGCATCGCCGGCATGGACCGCCTGGTACAGCGCAACGTGCTCGCCATGTCCGGGCGGGCCGTCGAGGCGGCGGGCGACGTGTCGACGCTGCTGCTCGACAAGACCGGCACCATCACCCTCGGCAACCGTCAGGCCGCCGAGTTCCTCCCCGTAGCGGGCGTCACGGAGTCCGAACTGGCGGACGCGGCCCAGCTCTCCTCGCTGGCCGACGAGACGCCCGAGGGCCGGTCCGTGGTGATTCTCGCGAAGGAGAAGTACGGCCTGCGCGAGCGCCATCAGGGCGAGCTGTCCGGCGCCGAGTGGGTCGTCTTCACCGCCCAGACCCGGATGTCGGGTGTGGACGTCGACGGACGCAAGGTCCGCAAGGGCGCGAGCGGATCGGTCGTCGCCTGGGTGAGGGAGCGGGGCGGCAGTGTGTCCGCGGACGCGCAGGCGCTCACCGACCGCATCGCGGCGGCCGGCGGCACTCCGCTGCTGGTGGCCTGCCAGGACGCGGACGGGGCCCGGGTCCTGGGTGTCATCCACCTCAAGGACGTCGTCAAGGAGGGCATGCGGGAGCGGTTCGACGAACTGCGCCGGATGGGCATCCGTACGGTCATGATCACCGGCGACAACCCGCTGACCGCGAAGGCCATCGCCGAGGAGGCGGGCGTCGACGACTTCCTCGCCGAGGCCACTCCAGAGGACAAGATGGCCCTCATCAAGCGGGAGCAGGCGGGCGGCAAACTCGTCGCGATGACCGGCGACGGTACCAACGACGCCCCGGCGCTCGCCCAGGCCGATGTCGGCGTGGCCATGAACACCGGAACCTCGGCCGCCAAGGAGGCCGGGAACATGGTGGACCTGGACTCCAACCCGACCAAGCTCATCGAGATCGTGGAGATCGGCAAACAGCTCCTGATCACCCGCGGCGCACTGACGACGTTCTCCATCGCCAACGACGTCGCCAAGTACTTCGCGATCATCCCCGCGATGTTCGCCGTGGTCTACCCGGGCCTGGACAGGCTCAACATCATGGACCTCTCCTCGCCCCGGTCCGCGATCCTGTCCGCGGTGATCTTCAACGCGCTGATCATCGTCGCGCTCGTGCCGCTCGCCCTCAAGGGCGTCCGCTACCGGCCCAGCGGCGCCGACTCGATGCTCCGGCGCAACCTCGGCGTCTACGGACTCGGCGGCCTGATCGCCCCGTTCATCGGCATCAAGATCATCGACCTGATCATCTCCCTCATCCCCGGAATCGGCTGACCTGCCATGAACAACTCCGTAGGAAACTCCGCCCGACTGCTCTGGGCAGGACTGCGCGCCCTGCTCGTCCTCACCCTGGTCTGCGGCGTCATCTACCCGCTCGCCGTCACCGGCGTCGCCCAGGGGATCATGCCCGGCCGCGCCAACGGCTCCGAGATCACGGTGAACGGCAAGGTCGTCGGCTCCGAACTCATCGGCCAGCGATACGACCTTCCCCTCAAGAAGGGCCAGGAGACCCCGGACCCCGACCTCAAGTGGTTCCAGCCCCGCCCCTCCAACGGCCTGGGCACCAACAGCGTCAACACCCAGTACTCGCTGATCCTCTCCGGCGCGACCAACCGCTCCGGTGACAACAAGGAACTCATCGACTGGGTCACCGCCGCCAAGGCCGCAGTCGTCAAGGACAACTCCGTCCCCGGCCACCCCGTCAGCCCCTCCCAGGTACCGGCCGACGCCGTCACCTCCTCCGGCTCCGGCCTCGACCCCGACATCTCCCCGGCCTACGCACAGCTCCAGGTGAACCGCGTCGCCGCACGCAACCACCTCGACACCGCCCAGGTCGAAAAGCTCGTCGACCAGCACACCGACGGCCGCATCCTCGGCTTCGCCGGCGAACCACGCGTCAACGTCCTCCAGCTCAACATCGCGCTGAAGGAGCTCGCGAACGAGGCCGGAACGCGCTGAACGCCCGAACGCCCGGGTTCGGGTCGTACGCCTGGGTCCGGGACGAGCGCCCGGGCCCGGCCGTGCGCCCGGGTTCGGCTCGTACGCCCGGGTCCGGCCCGTACGGCCGGGCCCGGGCGCTGCCCGTCCCCAGTGCCGGCGCATCATCGAGCGGTCAGGAAGTGGGTCAACCGGCGGATCCGGCTCGTCGAGGGCGACCTGACCGCCGACGAGCGGGACCGCTGCCGGGCCGCACTCGGCGGCGGACCGCCCGAGCCGACGCGGCGCCGCGCTCCGAACGGCTCGGCCGGCTGACGGGGGTCTCCTCCGTGTCGGACGGCTCACTGCCCTTCCGGGACAACGTCGACCACGCCCTGCGCCACGGGGTGACGTGCATCGCGGAGCCCGGTGGTCAGATCCGGTCCGACGAGGTCGCGGAGGCCTGCCACGCCCACGGGATCGCCCGGCCCGTACCGGCCTGCGGCTCTTCCACCACTGACGGCGTCGCCGCCCGCCCGCCCGAAGCGCCCCCGGCCTGGGGCGGGCGAGTGTCTCCGGCGCGGGCATCAGAGTTGTGTCAATACGGACCGCACCCACACCACCCGCCCGATATGCGTGAAATTCACGGGGTAGTTTCGACAGTGGCTGCCGCATGGGCTGCCACCGGCTTCCGTGAAAGGAGCCGGTTCCAGGAAGACAATGGGGCCATGGCGCGCGGCAAACTTCGGATCTATCTCGGTGCGGCACCCGGCGTCGGCAAGACGTACGCGATGCTCTCCGAGGCGCACCGCCGTGTGGAGCGGGGCACCGACTGCGTCGTCGGCTTCGTCGAGCACCATGACCGCCCGCGCACCGAGGTCATGCTGCACGGCCTGGAACAGATCAGGCGCCGCGAGATCGAGTACCGCTCCGCCGTCTTCACCGAGATGGACGTCGACGCCGTACTGGAGCGGGCCCCGGCCGTCGCCCTGGTGGACGAACTGGCGCACACCAATGTGCCGGGCTCCCGCAACGCCAAGCGCTGGCAGGACGTAGAGGAACTCCTCCAGGCCGGAATCGACGTGGTCTCCACGGTCAACATCCAGCACCTGGAGTCCCTCGGAGACGTCGTCGAGTCCATAACCGGCGTACGCCAGCGTGAGACCGTGCCCGACGAGGTGGTCCGCCGCGCCGACCAGCTCGAACTGGTCGACATGTCGCCCCAGGCCCTGCGCCGGCGGATGGCCCACGGCAACGTCTACAAGCCGGACCGGATCGACGCCTCGCTCTCCAACTACTTCCGCCCCGGCAACCTCACGGCCCTGCGCGAGCTCGCCCTGCTCTGGGTCGCCGACCGGGTCGACGAGTACCTCCAGCAGTACCGCGGCGAGCACAACATCCGCACCACCTGGCAGGCCCGCGAACGCATAGTCGTCGGACTCACCGGTGGTCCCGAGGGCCGCACCCTCATCCGCCGCGCCTCCCGCATGGCGGCCAAGGGGTCCGGCAGCGAGATCCTCGCCGTCTACATCGCCCGCAGTGACGGACTGACGTCGGCCTCGCCCAAGGAGCTGACCGTCCAGCGCACGCTCGTCGAGGACCTCGGCGGCACCTTCCACCACGTCATCGGCGACGACATACCCTCGGCACTCCTGGAGTTCGCCCGCGGCGTCAACGCCACCCAGATCGTCCTCGGCTCCAGCCGCCGCAAGGCCTGGCAGTACATCTACGGACCCGGCGTCGGCGCCACCGTCGCCCGCGAGTCCGGCACCGACCTCGACGTCCACATCGTCACCCACGACGAGGTCGCCAAGGGCCGCGGCCTCCCCATCGCGCGCGGCGCCCGGCTGGGCCGGGCGCGCATCATCTGGGGCTGGATCGTCGGCGTGGGCGGCCCGGTCCTCCTCTCGCTGCTCCTCAAGGGCATGGAGAACGGCCCGGGGCTCGCCAACGACGTCCTGCTCTTCCTCTTCATGACCGTCGCCGCGGCCCTGCTCGGCGGACTGCGGCCCGCCCTCGCGTCGGCGGCCGCGGGATCGCTGCTGCTGAACTACTGGTTCACGCCGCCCACGCACACCCTGACCGTGCAGGACCCCGAGAACTTCGTCGCCATCGTGATCTTCTTCGCGGTGGCCGTCGCGGTGGCTTCGGTCGTCGACCTCGCGGCCCGCCGCACCCACCAGGCCGCCAGGCTGCGCGCGGAGTCCGAGATCCTCTCCTTCCTGGCCGGCAGCGTGCTGCGCGGCGAGACCACCCTGGCCGCGCTTCTGGACCGGGTCCGCGAGACCTTCGGTATGGAGTCCGTCGCCCTGCTGGAGCGGCAGAGCGACGTGGAGCCGTGGACCTGCGCGGGCAGTGTCGGCCCGGCGCCGGTCGCCCGGCCCGAGGACGCCGATGTGGACATGCCCGTGGGCGACCACATGGCCCTGGCCCTCTCCGGCCGGGTGCTGCCCGCCGAGGACCGCCGTGTACTCGGTGCCTTCGCCGCCCAGGCCGCCGTCGTCCTGGACCGCCAGCGCCTGGTCGGTGAGGCGGAGACGGCCCGCCGGCTCGCCGAGGGGAACAGGATCAGGACCGCGCTGCTGGCCGCCGTCAGCCACGACCTGCGGACCCCGCTCGCCGCCATCAAGGCCGCCGTCAGCTCCCTGCGCTCCGACGACGTCGCCTGGTCCGACGACGACGAGGCCGAACTCCTCGAAGGCATCGAGAACGGCGCCGACCGCCTCGACCACCTCGTCGGGAACCTCCTCGACATGTCCCGCCTGCAGACCGGCACCGTCACCCCGCTGATCCGCGAGATCGACCTCGACGAGGTCGTGCCCATGGCGCTGGGCGGCGTCCCCGAGGACAGCGTCGAGCTGGACATTCCCGAGACGCTGCCGATGGTCGCCGTCGACCCCGGGCTGCTGGAGCGGGCCGTCGCCAACATCGTCGAGAACGCCGTCAAGTACAGCCCCGACCGCGAGCGCGTCACCGTGGCCGCCAGCGCGCTCGGCGCCCGGGTCGAGCTACGCGTCGCCGACCGCGGACGCGGCGTCCCGGACGAGGCCAAGGAACGTATCTTCGAGCCCTTCCAGCGCTACGGTGACGCCCCGCGCGGCGCCGGGGTGGGCCTGGGGCTCGCTGTGGCCCGCGGCTTCGTGGAGTCCATGGGCGGAACGCTGGACGCCGAGGACACCCCTGGCGGAGGCCTCACCATGGTCCTGACGCTGAAGGCGGCCTCGGGGTACGTTCCGGTCAGCCCCGGCCTGCCCGCACGGGTCACCTCATGATCAACGGAGACCTCCGCGGCCCACGCACAGGGCAGACGTACGGCACGGACGTGCAGGGGCACGCACAGACACACGCACAGACACACGCACGGATCCACGCACAGAATTCTCGGAACCACGCTCAGAACCACGCAAGACCTACGTACAGCAGAAAGGCAGGACCGCGATGACCCGGGTGCTTGTGGTCGACGACGAGCCGCAGATCGTACGCGCCCTCGTGATCAACCTGAAGGCGCGCAAGTACGAGGTGGACGCGGCGCCCGACGGAGCCACCGCGCTCCAGCTGGCCGCCGCACGCCACCCCGACGTCGTCGTCCTGGACCTGGGGCTTCCTGACATGGACGGCGTCGAGGTGATCAGGGGCCTGCGCGGCTGGACCCGGGTGCCGATCCTGGTGCTCTCGGCCCGGCACACCTCCGACGAGAAGGTCGAGGCCCTGGACGCGGGCGCCGACGACTACGTCACCAAGCCGTTCGGCATGGACGAACTGCTGGCCCGGCTGCGCGCCTCGGTGCGTCGCGCCGAGCCTGTCGGCCAGGACGGCGGCGACGAGGTCGTGCTCGTCGAGACCGAGGGCTTCACCGTCGACCTCGCCGCCAAGAAGGTCCACCGCGAGGGGCGCGATGTACGGCTCACCCCCACCGAGTGGCACCTGCTGGAGGTCCTGGTCCGCAACAGCGGCCGGCTGGTCAGCCAGAGGCAGCTGCTCCAGGAGGTCTGGGGGCCCTCGTACGGCACCGAGACCAACTACCTGCGGGTCTACATGGCCCAGCTGAGGCGCAAGCTGGAGGCCGACCCCTCGCACCCCCGGCACTTCGTCACAGAACCGGGGATGGGCTACCGCTTCGAGCGCGCCTGAGGGCCCGCGGCCGGGTCCCCGTGTCCCTCGTTCGAGTGAGACGGCGGCCACCCTCCAGGACCTCGGGAGACCGGTACCCTTCGGGTATGAGTGCTGTTCCTCGATTCGAGAAGTCCCAGAAGGCCGAGCGGCCCTCCGGGCGCTTCCGGCGGATGCTCGACCGGCTTTCCAGCTCCCAGGAGGACCTGGAGTGCGAGGAGCTGGAGGAGGACTCGCAGGCATCGGGATGCACCCGGATCTCCGAGTGCACCGACCGCCAGATCGTGAAGGTGACTGGTACCTTGCGGACGGTCACCCTGCGACCGCGTGCCGGAGTACCCGCCCTCGAGGCGGAGCTCTTCGACGGCACCGCGCCGCTCGACGTGGTCTGGCTCGGCCGCCGCTCCATCGTGGGCATCGAACCGGGCCGCAAGCTCATCGCCTCCGGCCGCATCGCCATGAGCCACGGGCGCCGGGTGCTGTTCAACCCCAAATACGAACTCCGACCGCTCGGCAAGGAGTAGCCGGTGACGTCTCTCGACAAGCCGACGTCCGATACGGACCGCACCACCGACCAGCAGGAGGCCGACGCGAAGGCGGTCACCGAGGCCGCGCTCTTCGAGGCCTTCGGCGGCATCCGGGGCATGGTGGAGACGGTCCTGCCCGGACTGCTCTTTGTCACGATCTTCACCATCGACAAGAACCTCACGAACTCGGCCATCGCGGCCGTCGCGGTGTCGCTGGTGCTCGTCGTCGTCCGGCTGATCCGCAAGGACACCGTCAAGCACGCCTTCAGCGGCGTCTTCGGTGTGGCTTTCGGTGTCGTCTTCGCGAAGATGACCGGCAACGCCAAGGACTTCTATCTCCCGGGCATGATCTACACGCTCGGACTGGCCCTGGCCTACCTGATCACCACGGTGGCCGGGCTGCCGCTGATCGGGCTGATCCTGGGCCCGGTGTTCAAGGAGAACCTCTCCTGGCGCACCAGGAGCCCCGGCCGCAAGAAGGCCTACGCCAAGGCCAGCTACGCCTGGGGCCTGATCCTGCTCGCCAAGTGCGCGATCCTCTTCCCGCTGTACTGGTGGGCCGACACCACCCAGTTCGGCTGGGTCCTGATCGCCCTGAAGATCCCGCCGTTCCTGTTGGCGGTGTACCTCACCTGGGTCTTCCTCGCCAAGGCGCCGCCGCCCATCGACGTCTTCGCCGAGATGGAGGCCGAGGAGCAGGCCGAGAAGGCCCGCAAGGCGGCCGCCGCCGAAGCGGCCCGCGGCCAGGAGTACTGACACACACGTGAGAGGGGCCTGTTACCGCCGGCAGCGGTAACAGGCCCCTCTCACGTGTCGTGTCTCAGTTCTCCGGGTCGCCCTGGCGAACCGACAGCAGGTCCTCCAGCTGCTCCTCACGCGCCTGGGCAGCCACGAACAGCAGCTCGTCCCCGGCCTCCAGCGTCTCCTCGGTGCTCGGCGTCAGCACGCGCTGCCCGCGGATGATCGTGACCAGCGAGGTGTCCTCCGGCCAGGCGACCTCCCCGACCTGGGTGCCCGCCAGCGCCGACTCCGGCGGCAGCGTCAGCTCGACCAGGTTCGCGTCGCCGTGGCTGAAGCGCAGCAGCCGGACCAGATCGCCGACGCTCACCGCCTCCTCGACCAGGGCCGACATCAGGCGCGGCGTGGAGACCGCCACGTCGACGCCCCAGGACTCGTTGAACAGCCACTCGTTCTTCGGGTTGTTCACCCGGGCGACGACGCGCGGCACGCCGTACTCCGTCTTGGCGAGCAGCGAGACGACCAGGTTCACCTTGTCGTCGCCGGTCGCGGCGATCACGACGTTGCAGCGCTGCAACGCCGCCTCGTCCAGCGAGGTGATCTCGCAGGCGTCCGCCAGCAGCCATTCGGCCATCGGCACCCGCTCCACCGAAATGGCGGTCGGTGCCTTGTCGACGAGCAGCACCTCGTGACCGTTCTCCAGCAGCTCGGCCGCGATGGAACGGCCCACCGCGCCGGCCCCGGCAATCGCGACACGCATCAGTGACCGCCTTCCTCAGGGCCCTCGGCGAAGGCCGCCTCGACCTTCGCGATCTCGTCCGTACGCATCATCACGTGGACGAGGTCGCCCTCCTGCAGCACCGTCTGCGACGACGGCAGTATGGCTTCGCCCAACCGGGTGAGGAAGGCCACGCGCACGCCCGTCTCCTCCTGCAGGGTGCTGATCTTGTGACCGATCCAGGACGGTGTGGTGTGCACCTCGGCGAGCTGCACACCGCCGCTCGGGTCGCGCCACAGCGGCTCGGCGCCCGAAGGCAGCAGCCGGCGCAGCATCTGGTCCGCGGTCCAGCGCACGGTGGCGACCGTGGGGATGCCGAGGCGCTGGTACACCTCGGCACGCCGGGGGTCGTAGATCCTGGCCGCGACGTTCTCGATGCCGAACATCTCGCGCGCCACGCGGGCCGCGATGATGTTCGAGTTGTCGCCGCTGCTCACCGCGGCGAACGCGCCGGCCTCTTCGATACCCGCCTCACGCAGGGTGTCCTGGTCGAAACCGACGCCTGTGACGCGACGGCCGCCGAAGCCGGAGCCGAGGCGCCGGAACGCCGTGGGGTCCTGGTCGATGACGGCGACCGTGTGCCCCTGCTGCTCCAGGTTCTGCGCGAGAGCGGCCCCCACTCGTCCGCAGCCCATGATGACGATGTGCACCTTGCGCCTACCTCGCAGTCCTGGTCGTCCGGCTGACCTGCGAAAACACCCTGCTCACACTCATTCCTCGGCTGGCCGGGCAAACAATGGGGCAACGGTTCGTCCCGTTGCCCAGGATGAGCTTAAGCGGCGTCGGGTGCGTTGCCTCATTCGAGTGTGCTCATCCCGGGGCACTGTGGCAAAGGCGACGTCCCCCGAAGTGTTCGGGCTGGCTTTCGAAGAGCGTTCGGCGCCCTTTCGAGTGGCCGCGGTGCAAGGATTCCGTTAAGGATTTCGTGGCCTTTCCGTCCGAGTGCAGGAGATTGCGGGGCCACGGGGGTGGTGCGTGGGTTGGTCCCATACGGAACCCTTACGATCCTCAGCGTGTCCAAACTGACCGACGTGCCCAAACGGATCCTGATCGGACGGGCTCTGCGCAGCGACAAGCTGGGGGAGACTCTCCTCCCCAAGCGCATCGCGCTCCCCGTCTTCGCATCCGACCCGCTGTCCTCGGTGGCGTACGCACCCGGAGAAGTACTCCTCGTGCTGTCCATCGCGGGTGTGTCGGCGTACCACTTCAGCCCGTGGATCGCGGTCGCCGTCGTGGTCCTGATGTTCACCGTCGTCGCCTCGTACCGGCAGAACGTGCACGCGTACCCGAGCGGTGGCGGCGACTACGAGGTCGCCAACACCAACCTCGGGCCGAAGGCCGGACTGACCGTGGCCAGCGCACTGCTGGTCGACTACGTCCTGACCGTCGCCGTGTCGATCGCCTCCGGGGTGGAGAACCTCGGCTCGGCGATCCCGTTCGTCGTCGAGCACAAGACGGCCTGCGCCGTCGCCGCCATCGTGCTGCTGACCCTGATGAACCTGCGGGGCGTCAAGGAGTCCGGCAAGCTCTTCGCGATCCCCACGTACCTCTTCGTGGCCGGCGTGTTCATCATGATCATCTGGGGCGCCTTCCGCGGACTGGTCCTCGGCGACACCATGCACGCCCCGACCGCCGACTACACGATCAAGCCGGAGCACCAGGGCCTGGCGGGCTTCGCCCTGGTCTTCCTGCTCCTGCGCGCTTTCTCCTCCGGCTGTGCCGCCCTCACCGGTGTCGAGGCCATCAGCAACGGCGTCCCCGCCTTCCGCAAGCCCAAGAGCAAGAACGCCGCCACCACTCTCGCGGCGATGGGCCTGCTGGCCGTCACCATGTTCTGCGGCATCATCGGGCTGGCCATGGCCACCGACGTGAAGATGGCCGAGAACCCGGCGGAAGACCTGATCAACAACGGCACGCCGGTCGGTTCGAGCTTCGTCCAGGACCCGGTGATCTCCCAGGTCGCGGCCGCGGTCTTCGGCGACGGGACGTTCTTCTTCGTGATCCTCGCCGCGGCCACCGCTCTCGTCCTCTTCCTGGCCGCCAACACCGCGTACAACGGCTTCCCGCTGCTCGGCTCGATCCTGGCCCAGGACCGCTACCTGCCGCGCCAGCTGCACACCCGCGGCGACCGGCTCGCCTTCTCCAACGGCATCGTGCTGCTGGCCGGCGCGGCGATCCTGCTGGTCTGGATCTACGGGGCCGACTCGACGCGGCTGATCCAGCTCTACATCGTCGGTGTGTTCGTCTCCTTCACCCTCAGCCAGACCGGCATGGTCCGGCACTGGAACCGGCACCTGCGCACCGAGAAGGACCCGCTCAAGCGCCGCCACATGATCCGCTCCCGCGCGATCAACACCTTCGGCGCCTTCTTCACCGGCCTGGTGCTGGTCGTCGTCCTCGCCACCAAGTTCACCCACGGCGCCTGGGTCGCGCTGCTCGGCATGGTGATCTTCTACGGCACGATGACGGCGATCCGTAAGCACTACGACCGGGTCGCCGCGGAGATCGCCGCCGACGAGACCCCGTCCGACGAGACCGTCCGCCCCTCCCGGGTCCACTCGATCGTCCTGGTCTCCAAGCTGCACCGCCCCACCCTGCGCGCGCTCGCCTACGCGAAGCTGATCCGTACGGACCATCTGGAGGCGCTCTCCATCAGCGTCGACCCGGCCGAGACGAAGGCGCTCAAGGAGGACTGGGAGCGGCGCGGTATCAACGTCCCGCTGAAGATCCTCGACTCGCCCTACCGCGAGGTGACCCGTCCGGTCATCGAGTACGTCAAGGGCCTGCGCCGGGAGAGCCCGCGCGACGTCGTGAGCGTCTACATCCCGGAGTACGTCGTCGGCCACTGGTACGAGCACCTGCTGCACAACCAGAGCGCCCTCAGGCTCAAGGGCCGACTGCTCTTCACCCCCGGAGTGATGGTCACCTCCGTCCCGTACCAGCTGGAGTCCTCCGAGGCGGCCAAGAAGCGGGCCCGCAAGCGCGCGGACTGGACCGCCCCCGGTTCGGTGCGACGCGGCCCGGTGGAGCGCAAGCCCAAGGAGCCGACGCACAAGGGCTGACGCGCGGTAGCCGTGCCTGCGGTATCCGTATCCGTTTCAGTCCTGGTAAGCGGCCGGACGACACCCACGTAGACTCGTAGGTTGTTGTCCGGCCGCTTTTCCTTTGCGCTCGTTCCCCCTGTTTCCCTTTGATCTCTGGAGCCACCCCCTCATGCAGAACGAATCCATTTCGCCGCAGGCCGGGGAATCGCAGGCCGGGGAATCGCAGACCGCGGAGACGCAGGCCGCGGAGACGCGGACCGAGGAGACGCAGGCCGAGGAGACGCAGGCCGGGGAATCGCTCGTGGGGCAGGAGTACGAGGTCGAGGTCGGCCCGGTCGCCCACGGCGGTCACTGCATCGCCCGCACTTCCGAGGGCCAGGTCCTGTTCGTACGCCACACACTGCCGGGCGAGAAGGTCGTCGCCAAGGTCACGGACGGCGCCACCGACTCCCGCTTCCTGCGCGCCGACGCGGTGCGGATCATCGAGGAGTCCAAGGACCGGGTGAAGGCCCCGTGCCCGTTCGCGGGCCCCGGCAAGTGCGGCGGCTGCGACTGGCAGCACGCCAAGCCGGGCGCCCAGCGCCGGCTCAAGGGCGAAGTGATCGCCGAGCAGCTCCTGCGCCTCGCGGGTCTCACCCCGGAGGAGGCGGGCTGGGACGGCACCGTCATGCCGGCCGAGGGCGACAAGCTCCCGCCGGGCGAGGTGCCCGCCTGGCGCACCCGCGTCCAGTACGCCATCGACGAGGACGGCCGCGTCGGCCTGCGCAAGCACCGCTCGCACGACATCGAGATCATCGACCAGTGCATGATCGCCGCGCCCGGCGTCTCCGAGCTCGGCATCGAGAAGCAGGACTGGCCCCAGATGGCCACGGTGGAGGCCATCGCCGCCACCGGCTCCAACGACCGCCAGGTCATCCTCACTCCGCGCGAGGGCGGCCGCCTTCCGCTGGTCGAGCTCGACAAGCCGGTCTCGGTCCTGCGCGTCGACGAGCGCGACGGCGGAGTGCACCGCGTCCACGGCCGCGGCTTCGTCCGCGAACGCGCCGACGACCGCACGTACCGCGTCGGTTCCGGCGGCTTCTGGCAGGTCCACCCGCAGGCGGCGGACACCCTCGTCCGCGCGGTCATGCAGGGCCTGCTGCCCCGCAAGAACGACATGGCGCTCGACCTCTACTGCGGTGTCGGCCTGTTCGCCGGCGCCATCGGCCAGCGCATCGGCGAGAAGGGCGCGGTGCTCGGCATCGAGTCCGGCAAGCGCGCGGTCGAGGACGCCCGCCACAACCTCAAGGACCTGGAGCGGGTCCGCATCGAGCACGGCAAGGTCGACCAGATCCTGCCCCGCACGGGCATCACCGAGTGCGACCTGATCGTCCTGGACCCGCCGCGCGCGGGAGCGGGCAAGCAGGTCGTGAAGCGCCTGTCGGGCCTCGGGGCACGCAAGATCGCGTACGTGGCCTGCGACCCGGCGGCGCTGGCGCGGGACCTGGCGTACTTCGCCGAGGGCGGCTACAAGGTGCGGACGCTGCGGGCGTTCGACCTGTTCCCGATGACGCACCACGTGGAGTGCGTGGCGATCCTTGAGCCGGTGAAGAAGGACGACTGACCTGCGGGTTTGTGGTTCGGGTGGGTCGCTTGATCTGTTTCCCTCCGTGCAGCGAGTCGAGCGGACGGATTGACCCTTTGGGCGGTCTGACCTGCGAATTCATGAGGCAGGCGCTTGCAGCGGCGACGCCCTCAGGGGCTTGTTCGGAGATTCTTGACGCTCGAAGCGGAAGCGTCGAAATCGAGGACCTCTCCGGCTGGGGCCGTGCGGACCGGAGCAACGGCACGGGGGCAAGTGCGCCGGTACGGGCGTCCCGCTGCATTTCCCCGGCGTCGGCACGTGCTGCCATCCCGTACCCACAGTCCTTGACCGAGAGCGCGGCCTGTCCGGGCCGTGTTCGGTGCGTATCTGCACCCATGACGCTCGGGCCCTCCACGGCCCCGGTCCCATGCCGATGGCACGTCCGCGCCCCCGGGGTGCCAAGGCTGGGGGCGCCAAGCAGGTTCGGCACTGCGTGGCCGGTGCCTACCGGTTGGTTGTCATCGACAAGCGCGGGTCGTAGCGGTGGGTACTCCCGCTTATGCCAGCACTGCGGCGCCGTCCAGCCTGGCATCGGGCCCCAGCGGCCACGGTGCGCAGCTCCCTCATGAACGGCATGGCCGCGTGGCGCCGCAGGTGGAGAACGAGCGGCTCGAAGAACACCTTGCCGGACCGAGCGACACCGCCCCCCCACACGGCAGTGTCGAGCTCGATCAACGCCGCCGTAGCAGCGACGCCTGCCGCCAATGCGCGGGCTGCCCGGTCGAACCCGGTGAGCGTCGCCGCTTCTACGACTCTCGGGCCGCTGCGTCTTCTGCCAGCGTTGGTTGCCAGCCATGCGTAGGCGCGTGCCGGGTGATGGTAGGACCACTGACGATGACTTCCAGGCAACCTGTCGCGCCGCACGGGCAGGGTTCACCCGCAAGGGACAGCTCGATCTCCCCGCTGGCGGACAACGGGCTTCCCGCTGGTGGACATCAAAGATCCCCGGATGGACAGCACTTCTCCACAGTGAGTGGGTTCAGTTCAGGGGAACGACACCGCACCGGTAGTGGCCTCGTTGAGGCGGTGGCTGTCACCTTGGGTGACGACAACGGTGGTGTGGTGCAGGAGCCGGTCGACCGTCGCTGGCGAGGGTCTTGGGCATGATCTCGTCGAAGCCGGCCGGGTGAAGGTTGCTGCTGACGGCCGGACTGCGCCGTTCGTAGGCGGCATCGACCAAGCGGTAGAAGCCTTCTGCGGCATCCGGGGAGATCGGCAGGAGGCCGATATCATCCACGCTGATCAAGTCGGTGCGGGTGATGCGAGTGACGGCTTTGGCCACGGAGTCATTGATGCGGTCACGCCAAACCAGGGCCCCGAGGCCCTCGATAGTGAACCAGGTGACGGTTGGCAGTCAGGCACCTACCATCTCGTGGGCCGTGTTGAGAAGTTGCCGGCGGATTCCTGCACCGAGTTGCTGTGTGCACTCCCGCCGGAGCGGCGACCGCTGACCCTGGTGACTCGGGTTTCTCGCTTGGTTTCGCCGGGCTGGTCTTCGACCGCATGCAGCCCGGACCGAAGCAGGACGGTACGGAGATCTGGCCGGCTCCGGTGAAGCAATGGACCAGTCTGGTTGACAGCGGGGACGTGGTCGCCCTTGTCTGTGAACTCGCACCAGTTCGGGACGGTTCTGCGGCACGGGCGCAGTTGCAGCCGGTTGAGCCGACGGTGACCCCGAACTGCTTTGCTAACACAAATGCTTGCCCTACAGTGTGCCCCCTGAGACGAGCGTGGGGGAGGGGTCTTGGATCAGCCCGGAACAGTGCTTGCCGAGCGAATTGCCGACCGGAGAATCGGAGTTGGTGATCCGTGGGCGCTGGTAGGCGAGATGCGGCGTTCGGTTCTTCTGGTGCCGACCGTGGGCGAACGGCGCTGGTCGGCGCGGTTGGGCGGGGTGCGGTGGATCTACGCGTTCACCGACGAGACAGCTCTGGCCCGGTTTGCTCGGCTTCGCGCACCGGGTGATCAGGCCATGGACTATGCGGCGTTGCTGGGTGCGCGCATCGTCGACGAGATCGTGCCGTCTCTGGGGGAGCCCGGCGGTCTCGCGGTCAATGTCGCCACCGAGGACGGGTCGATACTCTTCCCGCCGGTCGTCGGCATCGTTCCGGAGACGGTCGCCGTCGACGCGGGCGGGGCGGGGGAGGAGCGGTCATGAGCGGTGACGGGGCGGACCTGCATCTCGACAAGGAGTCGGTCACCAAGTTCACGAAGGGCATCGGCGCGACGATTGACGAGCTCGGTGATCTTGGCGGTGCCACCGGGTCGGTGATGGGCAAGGGTTTCTCGGAGATGGCGATGACCGGGATGGAGGCCGGGCACCACGGTCTCGCGGCCGACTTCGAGGACTTCTGCGAACGCTGGGAGTGGGGTGTGCGCGCCCTGGTGCGGGACGCCAGTGGGCTCGCGAACCGGCTGGACCTGGCGGCGGGCACCCAGTGGGAGAACGACCAGTACCTCGCGGGCACGCTCAAGGTGGGTGCCAACTCCCTGTTCGGCGGGAACCCGCATGCCAGTGAGGAGGAGATCGCCAAGCAGAACTGGGGCGACATCTTCACACCGGACTATCTGAACCCGGACTACAGCCCCGAGTCGTTCGAGAAGGCCGGCCAGGACACGGGGCAGACCTGGAAGGACACCGGCCGCACCGTCCTCACCGAGGGTTATGGCGGCAGGCAGGCCGACATGTTCAACAGCGCGCTCGGCATCTCCGACGACCAGTTCGACCAGGCACTGGACGACACGCTCGGCCCGTCACCGGAAGAACGCGCCCAACAGGCACAGCAGCAGAGCCAGTCCGGGGGGAACTGACCGTGGGTATAGGCGACTTCCTGAGCGACATCACGCCCGACTCGGTCGAGGACGTGATCGAGGACGGCGTCGAGTGGGCCGGTGACCGGGTCGAGGACGCCGGGAACTGGACCGCCGACCGGCTGGATGACGTCGGCTGGGATTCCGGTGCGGACTGGGTGCGCGAGCAGTCCCGTTCGGTAGCCAACCGGATGGGCGGGGAGGTCGACGAGATGGACCTCGGGCAGACCGAGGACAAGACCAAGCTGATCTACGGCAGCCCGAGCAAGCTCAACGCCACCGTCACGAAGCTCCGCGCCTTCCAGTCGGCCTTCGACGGCACCGGCGACGGTCTCAAGGGCCTGGACTCCGGGCAGCTCAAGGGCGAGACGGCCGACGCGCTGCGCACTGCGGTGGGCACCCAGCCGCCCAAGTGGTACGCCGCGGCCGATGCGAGTGCGAAGGCGATCGGGGCTCTCGACGCGTTCGCCGACACCGTCACCTGGGCGCAGGGGCAGGCGCAGACGGCGATCGACAAGTGGAAGGAGGGCATCAAGGCCTCCGAGGACGCCGCGGATGCCCACCGCAAGAAGGTCGACGGCTTCAACAGCGCGGTCGACCGCTACAACGCCCAGCCCTCCGACAAGCGTGACCCGTCCTCTCTGCCTCCCCGGCCCGCGTCGACGTTCGTGGACCCCGGCAAGAAGCTGATGCAGGATGCGCAGGACCTCCTCGCCGCGGCCCGCGAGCAGCGGAACTCGGCGGCACAGACCGCGCGCACGGCGGTGTGTGCCGCGCGTGACATGGCGCCGCAGAAGCCCTCGTACGCCGAGCAGTTGCGCGACGGGGTCGAGGAATTCCAGGTCATGAGCATGCATCTGGACGGCGGCATCATCAAGGCCACGGCGGGCACGCTCAACTTCGTCCGCGGCATCAACCCGATGGACCCGTACAACCTGACGCATCCGGCCGAGTACGTCACGTCTCTCAACAACCTGGCCGCCGGTCTGGTGGTCGCAGCCAACGACCCGGTCGGCACCGGCACCACGATGGTCAAGGACTTCATGAAGGACCCGGCCGAGGGATTCGGCCGCCTGATCCCCGACATCGCGCTGACCATCGCCACCGGTGGCGGCGGTGCCGCGGTGAAGGGCGCGCGCGTGGTTGACGAGGCCGCCGAGGCGGCGCGGCTGCGCAAGCTCGTCGACGATGCCCCGGAAGGGGCCAACAGCCAGCCCGACGCCAAGCGAATATCCGAGGACACCGACCCGGTGGACCTCGCCACCGGCCGGATGTACCTGCCCCAGACCGACGTCATGATCCCCGGCGTCCTGCCACTGGTCTTCACCCGCCGTACCGAATCCGGTCTGGCGATCGGCCGCTTCCTGGGGCCTTCCTGGACGTCAACCGTCGACGAACGCCTGCAGATCGACGCCATCGGCATCATCCACGTCACTGCCGATGGCCTCCTGATCCGCTACCCGCACCCAGCCCCGGGCGCACCCACCGCACCGGAATCGGGCAGGACCCGCACCTTGCTGGCCCGTGACGCCAAAGGCGACTACACGGTCACGGACCCCGACAGCGGCCTGGTCCTCGACTTCAACGCCTCGTCCGGCGCCGAGCCGGGAGGCGACGGGACCGCCTGGCTCTCGGACATCACCGACCGCAACGGCCACACCATCACCATCGACCGCGGCGAGGACGGCCTGCCGCTGGCCCTGGTCCATTCCGCGGGCCACCACCTGAATCTGTCCACCGAGGACGGCAGGGTTGCCACCCTGTCCCTGGCCGGCAGGGGCGAGAACGGCACGGACCTGCTCCTGATGAGTTACGGCTACCAGGACGGCGACCTGACCACCGTCACCAAGCCGTCCGGCGCCACGACCACCTTCGTCTACGACGACCGCCGCCGCGTCACCGCCTGGATCGACTCCAACAACAGCCGCTACGACTACATCTACGACAACCAGGACCGCGTGGTGTCGGAATGCGGCGAGGCCGGCCACGTCCAGATCACCCTGACCTACACCGAACCCGACCCCGATACGGGCCACCGCACCACCACACTCACCACCGCCGAAGGCCACGCCACACACCATCTGTTCGGCCCAGGCTGCCGTCGGCTGGCCGTCACCGACCCGCTTGGCCACACCACCCGGTTCACCTACGACCCGCACGGTAACCTCCTGGCCCGCACCGATGCGCTGGGTGTGCGCACCGCCTTCGCCTACGACGAAGACGACCGCCTCGTCTCCACCACCGCCCCCGACGGCGGCGAACTACGCACCGTACGCGGTCCGTTCGGTCTGCCGGTGGAAGTCGTCGGACCGGACGGCAAGCGGGTGCTGTCCGAGTTCGACGAACGCGGCAACCGCACAGCGGTCACGGACCCGGCAGGTTCCACCACCCGCTACACCTACGACCGGGCCGGCCGGCTCACCTCGGTCACCGACGCGCTCGGCGCCACGATCCACGTGGTGTGCGACGCGGCGGGCCTGCCCGTGGAGGTGACCGGCCCGACCGGCGCCGTCACCCGCACGGAGCGGGACGCCCTCGGTAGACCGGTCCGCGTCACCGATCCGGCGGGCGGTGTCACCCGCCTGGAGTGGCACGCCGACGGCCAACTCGCCCGCCGCACCGCACCGGACAGCGCCACGGAGTCATGGACGTACGACGGCGAGGGCAACCGCCTGACCTACACCGACGCGTCCGGTGGCGTCACCCGCTCCGAGTACACCCACTTCGACCTGCCCCTCGCCCGCACCGGACCCGACGGCGTGCGCCACGAGTTCGAGCACGACAACGAACTGCGCCTCACCCGCGTCACAAACCCGCTGGGACTGGCCTGGAGCTACGCGTACGACGCGGCCGGCAACATCGTCTCCGAGACCGACTTCGACGGCCGCACCCTCAGCTACCGGGTGGACGCCGTGGGCAGGCTGGCCTCCCGCACCGATGCGCTCGGCGGGACCATCTCGTTCGAACGTGACCGGCTCGGCCAGGTGGTCCGCAAGGACGTCGACGGCCAGGTGACGACCTACGACTACGACCGGGCCGGGCGACTGCTTGAAGCCGTCGGTCCGGACAGCGAACTGCGCTACCAGTACGACCGCCGAGGACTCACCAAGACAGAACTGGTCGACGACCACCCCATCTCGTACGCATACGACGTCCTCGGCCGCCGCACGCGGCGCACCACACCCACCGGTCACGTCACCTCCTACACCTACGGCACGGACGGGCGGGCCCAGCGCCTCACCACCGGCAGCCACCGCATCGACTTCACGCACGACGCAGCCGGCCGGGAACTCACCCGCGCCTTCGACGACGCGCTCACCGTGACATCGGCCTGGGACGAGGCCGGACGGCTCTCCGCCCAGCACATCACCGCCGGAGTGCGTCCGGTCACCAGCCGCGCTTACACGTACCGCGCCGACGGCCACCTCATATCCGTCGCCGATCAGAACTCCGGCACCCGCACCTTCGACCTCGACCGAGCGGGCCGCGTCACCGCCGTCCACGCCAAGGACTGGACGGAGCGCTACGCCTACGACGACGCCGGCAACCAGACTTCGGCCTCCTGGCCCTCCGGCCACCCGGGCACCGAGGCCACCGGACCCCGCGCCTACACCGGCACCAGCATCACCCGCGCCGGGAACGTCCGCTTCGAGCACGACGCCCTCGGCCGGGTCACCCTGCGCCAGAAGACCCGTCTCTCCCGCAAGCCCGACACCTGGCACTACACGTGGGACACGGAGAACCGCCTCACCTCCGTCACCACCCCCGACGGCACCCGGTGGCGCTACCGCTACGACCCGCTCGGCCGCCGCACCGCGAAGCAGCGCCTTCTCGCCGCCGACGGAAGCGTGGCCGAGGAGGTCCGGTTCACCTGGGACGGCCTGACCCTGTGCGAACAGACCACCCACCAACCGGACATGCCGAACACGGTCGCCCTCACCTGGGACCACCGCGGCCACACGCCCCTGTCCCAGACCGAGCGCATCCTCACGGCCGACGCCCGCCAGGCGGAGATCGACCGCCGCTTCTTCGCCATCGTCACCGACCTCATCGGCACCCCCACCGAACTCATCGACGAGACCGCCCACATCGCCTGGCGCTCCCGCGCCACCCTCTGGGGCACCACCGCCTGGTCCCGGAACAGCGGCACATACACCCCCCTGCGCTTCCCCGGCCAGTACTACGACCCCGAAACAGGCCTCCACTACAACGTCTTCCGCCACTACGACCCCGAGACCGGCCGTTACGCCTCCCCCGACCCGCTGGGACTGGCAACCCGGTCGCGTACGTGGACAACCCGCACGGCGGGAGCGACCCGCTGGGCCTCATGCCCAAGTACACGAAGGAGGAGAAGGCCGCCAAGGCCAGGGAAAAGGCCATAGAGACTGCGGACGAGGTCGTCCAGAGAGCCCAGAGCGGCCGAATGAATAAGGCCGGGGGCTACCACGCGTATACCATGCACAGGTTCAGCGACGAGCGTGTCCTGGAGATCCTCAAGAACCCGGATGCCGTGTACCACTCGACGGCGGGCAGCGGAAGACTGATCTTCCGGCAAGGGGAGGACATCGCGGTGATGGAGGGCGGCGGCCCTGGGGCCGGCAATGCCATCACGGCATACGGCCCGTCCGGCATCAGGGGCGACTCTGGTGCGAGGGCACTCGGCGGCTTGCCCACCGACCCCGGGGGGCCGGTTACCCACGCGGACGTGGTGGAAGGAAGAATTCCAGCTAAAAGCGGCTACATGGCTCCTGCGGAGCGGATTCGATGAGGCGGCATTCACCATGAGACTTACCCTGGACGGCGACTGGAGTGCGACGGTGACGGACAACGCCCTGCGCATCTCCCCGCGCTTCGACTTCCGTAACCAGTGTGTGCGCGTCGCGGAGTACGCGGACGTGCAGGAATGGCAACAGTCCCTCGGGGACACCTTCGGCAGCCAGGAGTGGCTGTGGGACGACCCCGACGAACTCCGGTTCGACCCGGACGGCCGGGAACTGGCCGGTGCTGCGTTCCGCCTGCCCCACGAGGCGGCCGACACCGAGGATTGTGCCCGCGTTCCCGCCGCACCCGCCGTCCGTCCGGGCGGACTTCGCGCCGAAGAAGTCCGGGACTTCCGCCTGGAGATGGCCACCGAGCTCTGTCGTGCCGCGGAGGACGCCGTACTGACCTGCCTGCGTGACCTCGAGGTCCTGGATGAGCCGCTGGAGGCACGCATCGGAATTGCCCCGGACGTCGCACTTCTCGTTCAGGACGGTACCGTCGTCGGATGGAGCCTGACCGACCCGGTCCGTTACGTGACCACCGGGTTCGCCGCTCCCGACCCGGCTCCCCCCGCCCCGGCCACCCGGCTCCTATTCACCGCGTGCATGGACCTCGTCACCACGCCGTGGCTGGACGCGGTGCGGCGCCGTGATCCAGCTGCCCTGTTCGACCTGCGGCAGCTTGACCGCAGGCTGCGCGACCAGCGTGAGGACTGCAGTCGGGCCGACGCGCTCCTCGCTTTGATCGGCGAACTGGTCGAGGAATACGGGCCCCGGTGACGGTCGGCTGATGGTCGCGCTCCATGAGCTGCGACTCGACAACTGGGCCGAGCTGCACGAAGCCGCCGGGCAGCACGGCGGTGCAGGCCGCTTTCACGGTGGCGAGATTGACTCCGGGCGAGTGGCGGATCCGGCCTCGTCCATCAACAACGTCGTACGGTCCCTGGCGGACGGCCTAGTTGGTGCGGATGCGGAACCGGACCAGTGCGACGGCTACCAGTTTCACACTTCCCGCGATCTCGCGCTGCGCGTTGCGAACCAGACCGTCGCACCGACGGCGAGATCCCCTTCGGCGCTAGCCGGAAGGAGCCCCCGTCCAGCGCACCGCAGCGGGACATCGACATCGCGCGTCGGCTTCGGGGCGTCGGCATGTGAGGCTACAACGGCCTCTACGACGCCGGCAGGGCGTGCCCGGAAGAGGTAGGAGCGAAGCCCTGATCCTCAACGTGATCAAGGTGGACCCGTGCGCAGGCTGACAGTGAGGTTTCACAGGTGGGACACGCAGTATTTTCCGGCCGGAGAACTGGTCACGGCTGACGAACCGATTCCCGACTTGCATGAGTTGGAGGACCGCCTGCTCACCGACCACCCCCGGGTGCGCCGCATAATGATTCGTCTACGTCCCGGCTGGCCCCTGTTCCGCTATTTCCTGCGCTGGAGCGACGGAACCGACCTGGCGTCCCTCGGCAGGCGGGTGGCCGTCGGGTCAGCGACCGAGGGGGACTTCGCCGGGGCCGTTGTCGGAGAGCCTTACGGCACCTCGCACCCAGCCTGCGGTGCAAGGTTTCGGGTGATCGAACTGGCCCCAGCCATTCCCATGTTCTCCGACAATCTCAAGCGTTCCGTGGCCACCGACCCGGGTGCGCCGATTACGCACATCGACGTGGCAGAGGGCAGGACTCCAGACAGGAACGGCTGCCCCCGCGGAGCAGGTCACATGAAGAGGCGTCCACCATGAGAATCACCGTCGGCGACGGGACCGTGTTGGTGACGGGTAGGCCGCTGTGCCTCACCCCGCGCTTCGACTTCCGGGACTTCCTCGTACGCGTAGCGGAGTACTCGAACGTGGACGAACGCGGCGCGTTCCTTTTGGACACCTTCGGCAGTGGGCCGTGGCTGTGGGACACGCCTGACGAACTCCGGTTCGATCGGGAAGGCCGGGAGTTGGTCGGCGCCGAGTTCCAGGTCGCCGGTGAGGCCGCCGACCCCGCGGACTCCGCCCATCTGTCCGCAGCTCCCGCGGTCCATTCGGGAGGTCTTCGCGCCGCAGAGGTCCGGGACTTCCGCCTGGAGGTGACCACCGAGCTCTGCCGTGCCCCAGAGGATGCCGTACTTACCTGTCTTCGTGACCTCGGTGTCTTGGCCGAGCCGCTGGAGGCTCGCGTCGGGATCGCCCCGGACGTGGCACTTCTTGTTCAGGACAGTGCCGTCGCCGGGTGGAGCCTGACCGACCCGGTCCGGTACGTGACCACCGGGTTCGCCGCCCCCGACCCGGCTCCTCCCGCCCCGTCGTCGACCCGGGACCTGTTCACCACGTGCATGGACCTCGTCACCACGCCGTGCTGGACGCGGTGCGGCGCCGTGATCCGGCCGCCTTGTCCGACCTGTGGCAGCTTGACCGCAGGCTGCGCGACCAGCGTGAGGACCGGCACCGGGCTGACGCGCTCCTCGCTTTGACCGGTGGACTGGTCGAGGACTACGGGAGCCGGTGACGGTCGGCCACCGTACGCACGGGTGAGTCGCTTCGGAGCTCGTCGCCTACGCGCGGGTCTGTCCGACTTCCTGGGCCTCGGCGCTGGAGGTGCCGGCTGCGGGGGCGTTCCACCGGGCCAGCAGGCGCATGGCCGTCTCGGACGGGCTGCCGGGCTCGGAGCTGTAGATGAAGAGGATCTGGTCCGGGTCGTCTCCTGGGGTGAGTGCCTGGTAGCTGATGGTGAGATCGCCGACCAGGGGATGGTGGTAGTCCTTGGTTCCGGTCGTGCGCCGGTGGACCTTGTGGTCGGACCAGAAGCGGCGGAAGTCCTCGCTGCGTATGGACAGTTCGCCGACGAGCGCGCTCAGGGCCGGGTCGTCCGGGTGGCGCCCCGCGTCGAGGCGGAGCATGGCGGTGGTGTCGGCGGCGACGCGGGGCCAGTCCCGGTACAGCTCGCGGGCGTGCGGGTCGAGGAAGACGAAGCGGGCCTGGTTCCGCTCGGCCGCGGGGAGCGCGCGGAAGTCGGTGATCAGATGACCGGCGAGTGGGTTGTGGGCCAGCACGTCGAGGCGTCGTCCGAGGACGAAGGCGGGGCGGTCGGCAGCCTGCAGGATCTCCAGGAGCTCCCAGGTGGCGGGGTGGACGCGTTGGGGCCGGGGGCGTCGTCGGCGCCGGGCGGGCTGTGGGCGGGCGAGGATGTGCAGGTGGCTGCGTTCGGCGTCGTCCAGCCGGAGAGCGGTAGCCAGCGCGTCGAGGACCTCGGTGGAGGCGCTGCGGCTGCGGCCCTGTTCGAGGCGCGTGTAGTAGTCCACGCTCACGCCGGCGAGCTGGGCGAGTTCCTCCCGGCGGAGGCCGGAGACCCGGCGCCGTACCCGGCCGGAGTCGTCGAGCCCGGCCTCCTGGGGGGTGAGGCGCGTACGGGCGGAGCGGAGGAAATCTGCCATTGATACGTCGGCGCGCTGCTCACGGTCCATCTCACCAGGCTCGCACGTACGCCGATGATTCGGCGGCGGCTGGGGGGCCCACTTCGTCCCCCGATCGAGCGGGCCCCCTTGCGGCCTCTTTTGCCTGTTCAGGCCTGGTTCAGTGGATGTCGGAGCCCGCCACCGCAAGGGGTGGCCGGGCGAGTGGACGCCTTGGAGACATCTCATGGCAACGTGGTTCATCACCGGTGGATCCCGCGGGCTGGGACTGGAGATCACGCGGGCGGCGCTGAACGGCGGCGACAACGTCGTGGTCGCCGCACGTGACCCACGGAAGCTGCCGGACGAGCTGCGCCGGCACGACCGCGTCCTCGGGGTCACCCTCGACGTCACCCGCAGCGAGGACATCACCGGCGCCGTCGAGACGGCCGTGGAGCGCTTCGGCACGATCGACGTGCTCGTCAACAACGCCGGCCGTGGCCTGCTCGGCGCGCTGGAGGAGATCACGGACGCCGAGGCGCGGTCCCTGTTCGATCTCAATGTCTTCGGGCTGATCGACGTCACCCGCGCGGTCCTGCCCGTAATGAGGTCGGCCGGAACCGGAAAGATCGTGAACATCGGCTCCCGCTCCGGCTTCGAGGGCGAGCCCGGGGTGAGCATGTACAGCGCGTCGAAGTTCGCGGTGGCTGGTATCAGCGAGGCCCTCGCGGTGGAGCTGGAGCCGTTCGGAATCCAGAGCATGGTCGTGGAGCCCGGCGTCTTCCGCACCGACTTCCTCGACGCCAGTTCCCTGTCGACCGCGGCCGAGCGCATCCCCGCCTACGACGGCACGCCGGCCCACACCACCCTGGACTGGATCGGCACCGCCAACCACACCCAGCTCGGCGACCCCGTCAAGGGCGCTGCTCTGATCTACGAGGTGACCGGCCACGACAAGCTGCCTGGGCACCTGGCCCTCGGGCGGGACGCGATCGAACGCCAACTGGTCAAAATCCGCAGCGTTCAGGACGACCTCGCGGCCTGGCAGGACAAGTCCGCAGCCACGGCCTGCGACGACACCGCCTGACCACCCCGACGACCTCGGGAAACAGGAAGGATCTCCGATCATGACGAACCTGCTGACCGGCCGGCCGCTGGAGGGCCGCGTGGCCGTGGTCACCGGCGCCTCCAGCGGCATGGGCGAGGCCACCGCTCGCCGACTCGCCGAACTCGGAGCCTCTGTCGAGGTCATCGCACGCCGCCGGGAAAGGCTCGCCTCCCTCGCCGCCGGCATCACGGCGGGCGGCGGAAACGCCCTGCGCCTGTCCGTCGACGTCACCGACCGGGCTGCCGTCCTGAGAGCTACCCCTGGTGTCCTGAGTGCCGCCAGGACCATCACCACCTGGGCCCGCGTACGGAACGTCACGTGAGCCGTTGAACAGGGCGGGCCCGGTGGCGGCGCGGGGTTCAGCCCAGGTGCATGAGGTAGCCGACGTGGTGCAGCTCGTGACCGCGGAAGTACCCGACGGCCCAGAAACCGAGGTCGTCCAGGTAGTCGATCCGGTCGCCGTCGATCCAGTACCGGCCCTGGTAGGCGTGCGGCCGGCCGCCCCGTGTCTCGTCGTAGCGGCCTTCAGCGGTGAGTTCCTGGGACAGGAAGTCGTCCTGGTCGATCCAGACCCCGACCCGCGGGCTGCCGGTCAGGTCCGGGGAGGCCGGGATGCCCACGGTGGGGGCGGTGGCCCGGCCGGGGGCGTCCTTGCCCGCCCACAGCACGGGCCGGCCGGCCGCGACCAGTGCGCGGACCTGCTCCGGCCGGGACATCAGTGTGGCCAGCGCGCCGGGCACGTCGGTGGCGAGTTCGTCGGGCATCACCAGCAGGTCGCCGGCGTTGCCCGGGGTCAGCGTCGCGACGTGTTCCGTGCGTTGGCCGCGGCCGCCGGCCAGCGCGACGGTGTCCATGACGGCGGGGACGATGGTCATGCCCGTGGCGTCGACGACGATCGCCTTGTCGTCCTCCGCCGCGGTGAACAGGGACGGACCGACCGCCACGATCAGGGAACCGACGAACAGGATGTCGGCGCCGGTCATGGTCCCGATCAGCGGATCCATCGTCAGGATACGGGCGTTGGTGAACAGGACGGGACGTCCCGTGTCGTTCGAAACGATTTCGGCGAGGGCCTTGGAATTCCAGCCCGCGATATCCGTGTCGGTGGTGCTCATGGCTCGCTCCTCGGAGGAGTTCAGGTTTTCCGGTGGGTGATGCGCGAAGTGCGCCGCTGTGGGCCGAGCGGGCGCGGGATGGCGCCGGGCGGCTTCTGCTCCATCAGCTTCGGCGCGTCCCGTCGTCCCAACCAGGCCGCCGTCCCCCCAGGTCCACCGCACCCACGATGAGCGCCACCGGCAAGGTCGCGAGCGAGGAGCAGCCCGAACGAACCCCTCAGGAGACGGAACGGTGATCACACTCCCCGGCATGTGTGTGCGAGCCTCCGTGCCGGCACGCGCGTGCGCTTCCTGCGCCGGGTCAGCGCTCCCGCGTGCTCTGCCTGCCGTGATTCCGCAGGTCCGCTCGGTAGCGGCCGGGGGTCTGGCCGACGACCTCGGTGAAGGCGTCGATGAAGCTGGAGGGGTTGGACCAGCCGCACGTCGTCGCGGTGTCGGTGACGGTCATTCCGTCGGCGAGATGTCCCAACGCGTGATGGATGCGCAGGGTGGTACGCCGGCGGTGGAAGCTCATGCCCAGCTCCGTGTGGAACAGGCGGCTCAGGGTGCGCTCGCTCGCCCCTGCCGTTCGGCCCAGGTCGGCCGGTGTGGCGGGCCGGGGGGATCCGCGTGCAGGAGCTCGGTGGCGGCGCGCAGCCGGTCATCGCGGGGTTCGGGCAGATGCAGGGGCTGTTCGGCGGCGTAGGCGAGCTGACCCCGGGTGTGCGAGTGAGGGTCCAGCCGGCAGCCGTGCGGAAGCCACGCCGCCCCTTGGAGCGCCGTCCCTTGGAGCGTTGACTCTTGTAGCGTCGCCTCTTCCGGTTCTGCGTGCGTTGTCGAAGCCTGGCGGTCTTTCGGTATGAGGGGTGAATTTACCGGTGGTGCTCTCACCGTGAAGAAGGTGATGCCGTGAAGAAGGTGATTCTCGGACGGCTCCGGATGCACGCCTGAACGGCTGAATGCGCCCCGCGCACTACTCACCGTTCGAGTGGTCGGAAAGTGTGTTTTCGCAGGTCAACGCGGTATGTGGAGTCGCGTGAATTTACCATTCAATTGAATGGCGAAATTATCTTGCGTCCCGTCTGATTTGCGGCCGAACATTTCATCTATTTCACTCGGAACGTACGGCAACCCCCACTTCCCACAGGACGGGGCAACACCCATGTACACCACAGAATCCACTGCCACCGACATCGAGATCGACCTCGACGCGGCGCTCAACCCGGGCGAGGCCGAAGGCTTCTACCGCGACTCCCGCGAGTGCGCGTATCTCGCCCTCCTCGGAGGCGGCTCCGCGCTGCTGCTCTCGCCGCCGACCCCGCGCCCGAAGAAGGGCTAGTCGGTAGCACATGGACCAGTCACATGCCTCGTCCCCCCTCGCGGGTGCCGTGCATGACCTGGCAACAGAGGTGGTCCTCGCTCTTCGGAGCGGGGACCACCTCGCCACGGTGTGCGGCGCGGCCGGAATCGACGAGGACAACCGGACAGGAATTGCCGCGGTACGCGTCATCGGAGCCGATCTGCTGCTGCCCAGTGTTCTGCACGGCCACCATCCGCATCCCGGGGATCTCGCCGTGCTCCACCGTGCCGTGCGGGAGTTCCCGCCCCGGCCCGACGCCTCGGACGCCACGGCCTGGAGCCACTGGGGCATGATGTGCGCCCTCCACCGGACGGCGCCCGCCACCACTTCCGGGCAGCTGCCCGCCGCCGGCACCGGTGAGCCGGATGCGGCGTGGCTCGAAGGAGCCCCCTGGCAGGCCTTCACCCATCAGCTCTCCGTGCTGGCACCGCTCGCCGTGCCGGCGGCCTCGTCGGCCGTGCACCGCGCCGCCGCCCACCGGGTCGTGGATCTGTCCCGGGGATTCGTGCGTGCTGTACGGCGGCGCAACTGGCTCCAGGCGGCGGGCGCCGGCCGCTGGCTGGCCGGGCTGGACGGCAGGCCCGACACGCTGGGCCTGGACCGCGGACTCGACTTCGTCGAGCTCATGGGCGGCACCGACCCCCGGGTCGCACTGCACGTACGGGCCGCCCGGCTGATGGCCGAGGGGCGGGCGCTGTGACGGCACCGGCGGCCACCGCCCCCGGCGGTACGGAGGGTGCGGCGCTGTCCGTTCTGCCCCGTGTGCTGCGGCAGGCGCTCGGCTGGGCCGACGCCCACCGCGCGGGCTTCGTGCTCCCCCCGGACGTCCTGGAACCGCACACCCAGGTCAACAGCACACTCAAACCCCTCGGCGAACTGGCCCAGCTCTGCACCACGATCCGCCGCAGCACCGCCCCGGACGCCCCGGAACACGGGACGGCCGGGGAACTCGTCATGTTCGCGTGGGAACAGGTGCACGCCGGCGACCTGTTGCTGGAGCTGCTGCGCGGCGAACCCTTCGCCGCGTACCCGTACGAGATCTACGCCGCCTTCGCCGGATACGGGCTGCGCAACGAGGGCTTCGAGCGCCTCGCCGGGACGCTCTCCGCGACCAGGGGCTGGGCCCACACCGAGCAGCAGGCCAACCGGGAGCTCGGGCTGATCAATTCGGAGCGGCGGATCGGCAACGCCCCGCACACCGACGCCGGTTCGGTCCTCGCCCGCACATGGCTCGGCGGACTGTCCGAACCGTGGATGTTCGAGGGCCCCTCCGGCTACGCGCTGACCCACACCGTCTTCCACGTCACGGACTGGTGCTGCGTTCCCGAGCGGATGCCCGCCGACATCGACGCGTATCTGCGGGCCTGGCTGCCGCCCTGGGTCGACGGCTGTCTGGAGAGCCGGCAGTGGGACCTGACCGGCGAACTGCTCGCGGTCGCGGCGGCCCTGCCGGGGCCGCCGCCCACGGACCTGCTGGACGCGGCCTGGCCCGCGCTCGCCACCGCGCAGGCCCCGGGCGGCGCCGTGCCGGAGACGGGTCCCACGGTGCGGGCCGCCCCGCCGGGCGATGCGGGACCGGGACCGGAGGCGGAGCCTGACCCGTATCCGTTCCTCGCCTGCTACCACTCCACCCTGGTCACCGCGTTCGCCGCCGCGCTGTGCCTCAAGCGGCTCACCGAGCACCGGGCCGATGCCGCCGCAGATGTCACCGGGGCCGCCGTATGAGCCGCACCGTCCCCAGGTGCCGCACCAGCCGCACGAAGGGAGCTGCCGCATGAGCGGCATCCAGCAGATCCATGACGTGGGCGCGCGGGCCCTGGGATGGCTGTACGAGCACCGGTCCGGCTTCCGGCTGGACGACGACCCGCCTCCCGAGGTGGGTGTCCTGGACCGCTTCAAGCCGCTCGGTGAACTCGCGCTCATCAGCAAGGTCATCTTCCGCGAAGGCGTCGCGGGGTCCCGGCAGGCCGCCCTGGCCCGCAAGCTCCTCGATCACGCCTGGCACGAACTGCTGGGCTCGGGGAGCCGACTGGTCGAAGGTCAGCGGCGCGAACCGCTCTGCCCCGTTCCGATGGAGGTCTACGTCCCGTTCCGTGAGCTGGGGTTCCGGGAGCCGTCCCTCGAGGCCGCCGTCCGGCTGAACCACCGGCTGAGCAGCTGGGGCGCGCTGGAGGTCGTCCCGGTGCGCCGGCTCGGACTCAGCGCCATGGAGCGCCGCTTCGGGGTGGAGCCGAGCATGCCCGTCGACGAGGCGTACCGGCGCACCTGGCTGTCCCGGCGGCCCGAGCCGTGGACCGTCGAGGGCAATATCGGCTACGACATCACCCACACCGTCTTCCATCTGACCGACTGGGGCGCCGATCCGGCCGGGCTGCCCGCCGACGTCGCGGACTACCTGGCCCTCTGGCTGCCGGTGTGGCTGGACGACTGGCTCGACCTGGGCCGCTGGGACCTGCTGGGCGAGCTGCTCGTCGTCGACGCCTGCCTGCCGGAACCGACCCTGGACCCTGCGGCCTGGGAGGGATTTGCCGGGGCCCAGCAGGAGGACGGGGCGATGCCGGTGATGGGTGCCATGCCGGAGGGGGACGAGGAGTCCGTCTTCGACCTCGTCTACCACCCCACACTGGTCGCGGCGTTCGCCTCGGCGCTGGCCCTGTCCCGCGCCCTGTCGGACCTCGCCGCCCCGGCCCCCGCATGACGGCCGCGCAGCACGTCGGCAGGGCCCCCGCCGGCCGTCGGTCCCAGGAGGACGGCGTGCGGGCCCGGCTGCTGACCGAGGCGGCGCGGACCATCGACGCGCCCGATCTCGTGATCGCGCTCAGCCACCGCGGCCACCGCACCTTCCAGCTCGGCGTGGACGGGCCACCCGGCGAAGCATCCCTCCGTGGGCCCGGCGAAGCACCTCTCCGTGGGCCCGGCGACGGACTCCGCTACGAACTCGGTTCCGCGTCCAAGCCCTTCACCGGGCTGCTGCTGGCCGCACTCGTCGCGGACGGCCGCGTGCGCTACGAGGACTCCGCGGCCGAACTGGTGGCCCCGGGCCACCCGGTGCACCCCGCCGTGCGCGCCATCACCCTGCGCCATCTGATCACCCACACCTCGGGCCTCCCCGCGCTGCCGGCCGACTTCTATCCGCAGGCACTGCCCCGGTGGTCCACCGCCCCCTACAGCCGCTACCCGGCCGACCGGGTCGTCCGGGCGTTCCTCCGCGCCCGCCCGCGCCGCCACCCGGGTACCCGCTGGCACTACTCGAACTTCGCCGTCTCCGTACTCGGACACACCCTGGCGGCCGCCACCGGCACCCCCTGGGAGGTGCTGCTCCGGCGGGAGGTGCTGGACCCGCTAGGGCTCGAGGGAACGCGCCTGAGCCCGGGGGATCCGGCCGGCGACGCGGTGGGGCACCGACGTGACGGCAGACCGCTGCCCGCGCTGGACACCGGCGGCTTCACCGCCGCCGGAGCGGTCCGGGCGACACCGTCCGACCTGCTCACGTTCCTGGAGGCACATCTCCCGGCAGCGACAGTGGCAGCGGATGCGACAGCGACAGGGGCAACGGCTGCGCCCGCGGCTGCGCCCACGCGGCCGCCCGCCGCCGCGTTCGCGGATGTACGGCGCCCGCTGCTGCGGCGCGGCCTGCGGCACGCGCACACCCACACCCTGACCTGGTTCCGCCATCCGTCACAGCGCGGGCCGGTCTGCTTCCACGCGGGAGCCACGCTCGGGCAGCAGATGTTCCTGGGCTTCCGCCCGGACACCGGCACCGCCCTGGCAGCCATGTGCACACGGCGGGTGCACAGGACCGACCCGTTCATCGCGACGGTCCACGAGCTGTTGACGGAGAAACTCTGACCCCACGTATCCGGTCCCGTCCCAGCCGTCGTGGGCTCCGGGAAGGGCTCCGGGAAGGCTCCGGGAAGGGCTCCGACCATGGCTCCGCCATGACGGAGCCATGGTCGGTGAACGCAACGCCCCTCACGTGGAGGATCCCGCAGCGTGACGGTGTGCCGACCGGCCGGACCGCTCGCCGGTCGTCGAGGGCCAGGGCCAAGGCGCCGGCGCCACGTAGACTCGACCGCATGGTTCGAGCATCCCGTGGTGAGGCGGCCCCCGGGATGTGGCGGCGCGAGGCGGGCACCGTGGTGCGCCGGGCGGTGGCCGTTCCGGAGCAGGCGGTAGCCCCGTTCGCCATCAGCGCCAGGCTGCGGGTTCCCCGCGTTCCCACGGAATGGGCGCTGCACTCGCATCCTCTGCACGAGCTCGTCTGGGTGCGCGGGGGGACGCTGACGTCCCGGGTGGGGGACCGCGTCTTCACCGTGTTCGAGGGGCACGGGCTGTGGATGCCCGCGGGAGTGGTTCACGCGGGGCGGGCCACGGCGGGCGCGGAGTTCCACGACGCCCTCTTCACCCCTGACCGCACGCCGTTCGCGTTCGGGGAACCGAAGGCGATCGCGATGACGCCGTTGCTCGAGTCGCTGCTGGCCCATCTGTCCCGTACGGATCTCGACGCGTCGGCCAGAGCACGCGCGGAGTCGGTCGTGTTCGACGTGATCGAGCCGTCGAGGCACCAGTTCGCGTTGCAGTTGCCCGGTGACCCCCGGATCGACGCGATCGCCGAAGCCCTGCTGGACGATCCCGCCGACGGCGGCTCACTGGAGGAGTGGGCGCAGCGGCTGGGGATCAGCGACCGCACGATCACGCGCGCGTTCCGGCAGGCGACAGGTCTCTCCTTCGCGCAGTGGCGCCAGATGCTGCGGGTGCATCGGGCGCTGATGCTGCTGTCCGAAGGTTTCGATGTGATGACGGTCTCCGAGGCGCTCGGCTATGCGCAGCCCAGCTCCTTCATCGCCGCATTCCGGCGGGTCATGGGAACCACGCCGGGCGCGTTCTTCGATGCAGCCCGTGAGGACTCGGGAAATGTCCGGAATCCCGTATCGCATGTCCAGAACTCCTGATTGTCGACATCGCGAGCGGAATATAACCTTCTCGGAGTTAGGTAACCCTTAGTTTCCTCTCGCCGTGGACGGTGCTGTCCGTGCGCGGGTGGGCTCCAGGCCCGGCCGGTGAAGGCCGGACGGAGGGTGCCGCAGTCCTCGCCCCTTCGAACGTCCGGACTCATCGATGTTCACAAGCCCCTTCCGGCACGCCGGTAGCCCCGCGATCGACCCCGCTGCCCCGGCGGCCGGGCTCAACGGGCACGACCTGGTGCTGCGGTACGGCGGCAAGCCGGTCGTCCACGGCGTCTCGCTCGCCCTGGAACCCGGCCGCGCGACTGCCCTGGTGGGGCCGAACGGCAGCGGGAAGTCCACGTTGCTGCGCGCGCTCTCGCGACTGCACCAGGTGGACGGCGGGCGGGTGACGCTCGGCGCCTCCGACGGACCGTCCGAGCGCGAAGCGTCCCTGCTCAGCGCCCGCCAGTTCGCCCGCGAGGTCACACTGTTCTCCCAGTCGAGGCCGGCTCCCCAAGGGCTGACGGTCACGGAGGTCGTGTCGTTCGGACGCCATCCGTACCGGCGCGGCTTCGCCGGAACGACCGCCGAGGACCGGAGCGCCGTCGACCGCGCCATGGGTGTCACCGGTGTGCGGGACATGGCGGGCCGGCCGGTCGGTGAACTCTCCGGTGGGGAGATGCAGCGTGTCTGGCTCGCGGCCTGTCTGGCCCAGGACACCGGCGTCGTACTGCTGGACGAACCGACCAATCACCTAGACCTCCGCTATCAGGTCGAGACGCTCGACCTGATACGCGATCTCGTCGAGGAGCACGGCATCGCGGTGGGCGTCGTGCTGCACGACCTCGACCAGGCGTCCCGTGTCGCGGACACGCTCGTCCTGATGCGTTCAGGCCGCGTGCACGCGGCGGGCGCACCCGCCGACGTCCTCACCGCGCAGAACATCGGCGAGGTCTACGACATCCGTGTCGAGGTCGGAACCGACCCTCGCACGGGCCGCCTCCGCATCGATCCGATCGGGCGCCACCCCGTCTGAGGCACCCGGCCCCCACCGGCCTGCCGCCGGACCTCAACGGTCCGAAGCGGCCGGATCCCACCGGCCTGCGGCCGCCGGACCTCAACGGTCCGAAGCGGCCGGAACCCAACCGTCTGAAGCTGCCGGGCGCCACCCCGTCCGAAGCGGCACAACCGCCGCGGCAGCCCATCACAAGAAAGAGGATCGTTCATGAACCGTGCCCATCGCCTGGCGGCGTCAGCCTCCGCGGGGCTCATCGTCCTCGCCGCAACGGCCTGCGGCACGACCACCGTCGACAAGGCCGACGCCGAGAACAGTGCCGGCGCGTCGCCCGCGTCGGCGAGCTGCGCCGAGGACACCACGACCACCTCGACGGAGCCGGTCTCCTTCAAGGACGGCGTCGGCCGGCAGGTGAAACTGGACAAGCCCGCCAAGCGGATCGCGGTCCTGGAATGGCAGCAGGTCGAGGACGCGCTCACCCTGTGCGTCACCCCCACCGCGGTCTCCGACGCGAAGGGGTACAGCACCTGGGTCAGCGCGGAGAAGCTGCCCAGCGGGGTGACCGACATCGGCACCCGTGAGGAGCCCGACCTCGACACCCTCTACGCGGCGAAGCCCGACCTCATCGTCGTGGAGGCGTTCAAGGCCGACGACGAGACCCTCGCGAAGCTGGAGAAGCGAGGCGTCCCCGTGATGGCCACGCTGGGCGCGGACCCGAAGGACCCGATCGGGAACATGAAGAACGTGTTCAGCATGATCGGCAAGGCGACGGGGCGCACCGAGCGGGCCGACCAGGTGCTCAAGGAGTTCGACGACCACCTCGCGAAGGCGAAGAAGCAGGTCACCGACGCCGATCTGCCGACGAACGACTTCCTGTTCTTCGACGGATGGCTGGAGGGCGGCAACCTCACCGTCCGCCCCTACGGCAAGGGCGCCCTGTTCACGCAGATCGGTGAAGAGCTCGGAATGAAGCCCGTGTGGACGGACGACGTCAACAAGGCCCACGGTGACGGGGGCGTCGACCCCTCCTACGGCCTCGCGCAGACCGACGTCGAGGGACTCACCGCGGTGGGCGACGCCAACTTCTTCTACGCCAACGACGAAGGGGCCGGCGGGTACGTCGCCGCGCTGGCGAAGAACCCGCTCTGGAAGACCATCCCGGCCGTGAAGGAAGGCCGCGCGCACGCCTTCCCGTCGGGGGTGTGGGGCGCCGGCGGCCCGCTCTCCTGCGAGCAGGCGATCGACGCCTACGTCGACGTGCTCGACAAGAAGTGAGCACCTCGCAGACATCGGTACCCCGGAGGGAAGCGCTGCCGCGCGCCGAGCGCGGCAGCGGTCCCACCGGGGCGGCCGTCCTGGCCGTCCTGGCCGTCCTGACCGTCCTGGTGGGCATGTGGCACCTGACGCAGGGGACGTCCGGAGTCGGGGTCGGCGACCTCGTGAGGTACTTCACCGGGGAACGGGAGAACACCGGCGGAGCGCCGGTCGGTGAGATCCTCATCGGCTCGCGCCTGCCGCGCCTGCTCGCGGGCGTGGCGGTGGGCTTCGCCCTCGGAGCGGCCGGCACGCTGCTGCAGTCCGTCACGCACAACACGCTCGCCTCCCCGGACACCCTCGCGGTCACGGCCGGGTCCTACTTCACGCTCTCGCTCGTCGCAGCCTTCGGTCTCACCGTCCCGCTCTGGGCGTCGGGCGCCGTCGCCTTCGCCGGTGGCCTGGCCGCGGCGGCACTCGTGCTGCTCCTCGCGGGCCGGGCCGCGGGCACCTCGGGTACCCGCCTCATCCTCGCCGGATCGGCGATAGCGATGGCCCTGGACTCGGCGACCGCGATGGTCCTCATCCTCTTCAAGCAGAACACGACCGGTCTCTTCGCCTGGGGGAGCGGTTCGCTCGCCCAGATGAACATCGACGCGTCGGTACGCGCCCTCCCCGTCGTGGCCGTGGTGCTGTGCGTCGCCCTGGCGCTGTCCCGGCGGCTCGACGTGATGAACCTCGGCGATGACGCCGCGTCCACCCTCGGCGTACCGATCCGGACGACCCGTGTGATCGCCGTGATCTGCGCGGTGGTCCTCACCGGCTCGGCAGTGACACTCGCGGGCCCGATCGCCTTCGTCGGACTCGGCGCCCCCGTGTTCGCCCGGCTGATCGCGGGGCGGGTCCGGGCGCTGCGGCGCCACATCTTCCTGGTGCCCGCGGCCGGGCTGCTCGGCGCGTTGCTCATCCTGCTCGCCGACGCGACACTGCGCGCGGTGCAGGGTGCGGACGGGGCCGCCTCCATTCCCACCGGCGTGCCGACCGCGCTGCTCGGCTCCGTCGTGATCGTGGTCCTCGCGCTCCGTCTCCGTGACACGGGCCGGCTCCGGCAACCGCCGCACGCGCGGGTCGCGGCACGGTCGCGTCGCGCGTTCCTCCTCGTCGTGTTCGCCGCGGTGGCACTCCTGGTCGTGGCGGCCGTCGTGGCGGTCCTGGCCGGAAGCCTCTGGCTGCGGACGGGGGACATCGCGCTCTGGTTCCAGGGCGCCGCCCCCGACCTGATCGGACAGGCGCTCGACGACCGGGTCCCGCGTGTGACCGCCGCGATCCTCGCCGGTGCCGCACTCGGACTGGCCGGATGCGTCGTACAGGGCGCGGTACGCAACCCGCTCGCGGAGCCGGGTGTCCTGGGCATCACGGCCGGCGCCGGGCTGGGCGCCGTCGCCATCGTCACGTCGGGGCTGTCCGGCGGCCGGCCGCTGCTCATCGTGGCCGCCGTCGTGACGGGGCTCGCCACGTTCGGGCTGATCGCCCTGCTGTCCTGGCGCGGCGGCTTCCTGCCCGACCGGTTCGTGCTCATCGGCATCGGCTGCGGGTACGGCCTCAGCTCCGTCACCACCTTCCTCCTGCTGCGCGCCGACCCGTGGAACACGCCCAGGATCTTCACCTGGCTCTCCGGTACGACCTACGGGCGCACGTTCCCCGACGTCGTACCGGTCGCGGTGGCCCTGGTGCTCGCGCTCCCCGTACTGCTCGCCATGCGTGACCGGCTCGACCTGCTCGCCGTCGACGAGGACACTCCGCGCATCGTCGGCGTCAGGCCGGTGCGTGTGCGCTTCGCCGCCCTGGCGATCGCCGCGGTGCTCTCGGCACTCAGTGTGATCGCCGTCGGTGTCGTCGGCTTCGTGGGGCTCGTCGCCCCGCACCTCGCCCGGTCACTGGTGGGCGCTCGGCACGGGCGGTCGATCCCGGTCGCGATGCTGCTCGGCGGGCTGCTGGTGTGCGTGGCCGACGCCCTCGGCCGCACCGTCGTCGCCCCCTCCCAGGTGCCGGCCGGCCTCATGATCGCCCTGGTCGGTGCCCCGTACTTCGTCTGGATACTCCGGCAGTCGCGCGCATGACACCGGGCGTCGGCCCGGGCGCGCACAGCCGTACGACCGCCGACGAATGACCCGTCCCGCCTCCCGTCCTTCCCCCTCCCTCTCCGTCCCGCCAGGAGTACCGGAATGCCGTCCCAGCAGGAAACGCCCGTGAAGAGCATCGTCGTCCCGTTCGTGCCCGACGATGCGCCGAGCCTGCTGAGGCGGCTCGGAGACCGCCAGGTGCCGGAGCGCTGGCAGGCGGTCGACCGCTCCGCCCACGCCCCTCACCTCGTGGCCGTTCCGGGTGACGGCGGCGAGGGCTGGAGCGCTGCCGCGCTCGTGACGGCACGCCCGAACACGGCCTATCTGAAGATCGTCGACGCCGTCGGAGATGTGCGGGCAGCCGTGGCGGCAGTGGTCGCCCACGCACGCCTCCGAGACCTCGCGCAGGTCAAGTGGGAAGGCTGGACGGCGGACCCCGAGGATGCGGCTGCCGCGGGCTTCACTCCCTTGAGCCCTCCGCTCACGCAGCCGGAGGGTGCGGCCGGACCCGCTGCCGGTTACGTCCGCTGGCTGAGCGACGGCGTGGTCGCCGAACCCCCGTACTACGGGCAGACCACACACTTCACGTGCGGTGCCGTCACCGCCCTGGTGGCGCAGGCGCACGCGGGGACGCTGCCGCGTGAGGCCCTCGACCGTCAGGCGGAGCTGACGCTGTGGCGTGACGCGACCAACTTCCTCGCCTGCGAGCCCGTCGGACTGGGCGTCGCCCTGCGCCGGGCCTGGCCGTCGTCCCCCGTCGCGGTCCACCTCGACACGGAACGGCCCGTCCTGCTCGACCACCACCCGGAGAAGGAACAGGAATGGCGTGCCGTGCTCCAGCGCGCGTCACGTACGGAGGCCGGACGGATCGGTGTCCCGGTCGACCCGGGACACCTCTCCATGACCGCGGTCCGGGATGCGGTCAGCAGACGCGAACACGTGCTGCTCCTGCTCTCGCTCGCCGACATGCAGGGGTTCGACGTGCCGCACTGGGTGCTCTGCCACGGCGTCGTACCCGGCGCTGTCGTGATCGAGGACCCGTGGGCCAACGCGGCAACGGGGGACACCTGGGTCGACGCCCATCTCCTGCCGGTCCCCGACGCGTCGCTGGACACGATGTCGACCCTCGCGCCGGACCGCTTCCGGGGCGCCGTGATCATCGGCCGCCCGCCGGGGCGCAGCGAGTCCGGCGCCGGTCCTGCGGACGAGTAACCCCGGCCGTTCGGATCACGCCGGGCCGGCGGGTGCCCGTTCACCACGCCTCGGGCCTCCGCGGTGAAGCCGCACAGACCGGCCCCCGCGCCCTGATCCGGCCCGATCCGAACGACAGGCCCCAGGGCCTCTCGTTCGGATCAGGCCGGGCTCGTGGGCCCCTGAGCCGCCCTGATCCAAGCGAAACGCCTCAGCTGGCCACGGCCTCCCGGGCCTCGTTCCGCCCGGCTGCCGCGGACTCGGCCGGGAGCTGGTCGGAGGAGTGATCGGGGCGTCGGACACCGATCATGCCGACGGCGGTCAGGACCGCGGCCACGGCGGCGGCGATGCCGCAGATCAGGAAGGCGCTGCCGAAGCCGCTGCCCAGCGCGTCGAGGGCGAGGTCGTGAGCCGCCGATCCGGGCGTGCCGGGCGGCACGCTGTTCACGGCGATCGGTCCTCCCTCGGCGGCGATCCCGCGTGCGGCTCCGAGCTGGTCGGCCGGAAGCTCCGCCCCGCTCAGGTTCGAGGAGAACGCCGAGGCCGCCTTGCTCAGCGCGACCGCACCGACGACGACGGGACCGAGCGCGAAACCGAGATCGCGGAGCATGTTGGTCGTCGCGCTCGCCATACCGGCCAGCTGCGGGGGCACGCTGTCCAGCGCCACGGCCGTCACCGAGCTCACGCACAGCGCGAAGCCGATGCCGATCAGCAGGTCGGGTACGACGAAGGCGGTCAGACCGGGGTCCGTGACGTCGAGCCCGGTGCACAGGAAGCAGCCGATGGACATCAGGGCGAAGCCCGACGTCAGCAGCCAGGTCGGGGCTACCCGGTGCAGCAGCCGGGAGACGACCGGGATCAGGACGAACGCGGGTCCCTGCAGCAGCAGGAACGGCACGGCGACGCGCAGCGGGTCCTGGTGCTGGACCGGACCGAGCCACATGCTCGTCGCGAAGCACGCGCCGAGGAAGGCGAGCATGCCGATCACCGCGACGACGGACGACACCGTGAAGGCCCGGTTCCGGAACAGGCTCAGGTCGAAGATCGGGGACTTGGCGCCCACCTCGACCAGGACGAAACCGGCGAGGAAGACCAGGCCGAGCATGCCGGACAGAAGGACGGGAAGGGTGGTCCACCCGGACTCGGGTCCCTCGACGGCCGCGTACAGGACCAGGATGAGACCGATGGCGAAGGTGATCTGGCCCGGGATGTCGAGCTCGCGGCCCTCCGGGGATTTGGACTCGGAGGTCATCGAGAGGGTGAGCACCATGCTCGCGACGGCCATGGCGACGAGCACCCAGAAGGAGCCGCGCCAGGAGCCGACCTCGGCGAACACTCCGCCGAGGAGAGGGGAGAGGGCCGCACCGGCGGACAGGAACCCGCTCCACAGCGCTACGGCCTGCGCCCGCTCCCGGGGGGTGCGGGTGACCGACGCGAGCATGGTCAGCGAGCCGGGGAACAGCGCGCCGGCGCCGAGGCCGTTGAGCGCCGCGCCGATCCAGAGGACCTGCACGCTGGGCGCGACGGCGGCCACGGCGCTGCCGATGGCGACGAGCCCCGCTCCCGCGGTGATCAGCTTCTTGCGGCCGAACCGGTCGCCGAGCACGCCGAAGGTGAATTCGAAGCAGACCACGGCGACCATGAAGGCCGCGGTGATCCAGGTCAGTTGGGAGCCGTGGGTGTTCAGGTCCTCCTGGAACAGCCCGTTGAGCGATGCCGGCAGTGCGTTGGCGACCTGCGCCACGAACACCGCACAGCTGGTTGCAGCCAGCGTCCCCGCGTAGCCCGGCTTCCGGGCAGCCCCCGCGGTTGGGCCGTGGGACGTCGCTGTCCCTTTGTTGAGCGTCATTGCTTTCTCCCTGGCTGGGAAGGTGATCGCCCCGCCATCGGGCGGGACGGGCTCCGGCCGACGGCCGTAGCGAGGGGAGGGGGGCGGGGAGCGTTGCGTGTCGCTCTCCGTTCACGCCGGTTCTCCGGATCCGGGCACGCCGATGAGGTCGTCGTCGGGTGCCACGGGCCTGCCCCCTGGGGACAGGTGCGGCGAGCCGCTGCCGTGATCGCGGCAGTGGGGGAGGGGACACGCGGCTCGTGTCCGGCGCAGTGCCGTGGAGAATGGCACTTCGCCATACAGCATGTCAATGAAATGTACGTTGCTTAAGGTAAATTGGCTCGACGTAATGTGGAGCTGTTCCGGCGGAGGAGCGCGGAAGAGGGCGGAAGAGGGCGGAAGAGAGGCGTACGGGACGGCAGCGTGCGGAACGGCGGCGCGCCGGGCGTGGCCGCACGACAGGGCGAACCGGCATGCCGGCGTGCGCCCGGCAGGCTCACCGGCCCCCGGACGCCGCCCCGCCGCGTCGCCCGGTCAGTGCGCCGCGGCCAGGTCCGTCTCCACCGCGCGCGCCGCGGCGTTGAGCGTCGCGACCAGTGACGGGAGGTGGTGGGAGTCGTAGCGCACGCTGGGCATCGACACCGACAGGCCTGCCTGCGCCGTCCCGTCCCGGTCGTGCACCGGGACGCCCACGGCGACGAGCCCGCGCTCGGAGCGTTCCTGGTTCACGGCGAACCCGTTGCGGGCGACGCGCCGCAGCTCGCTCCGCAGCTGTGCGAGATCCGGGCGGTCCGCGGGGCGGTCGCGGTAGCGCGCGGCGGAGTAGATCTCCGCCAGTTCGGCGTCGTCCAGACCGGCGAGCAGGAGCAGACCTGCGGTCGTGCGGTGGGCCGCGAACACCATTCCCTCCCGGGAGCCGACCCGCAGCGCCTGCCCGCTCTCGACACTGGCGATGAACCTGGTCGTGTCACCCGTGCGGATGGTGAGGTTCGCCGTCTCGTCCAGGAGGCCGACCAGCCGGTGCAGGTGGGGCAGGGCGGCCGCCCGCAGTCGGGACACCTGGGACTGCGAGTGCGCCGCCAGTTCGAGGACGGGCCCCGCCCGGTAGACGCGGTTCTCGTCCTGCACGGCGAAGTCCCGGTACACGAGCATCGCCAGCAGCCGGTGCGCGGTGGACCGCGCGACCCCCAGTCGCTCGGCGATCCGGGAGACGGTCGCGGGGCCCTCAAGCTGGAGCATGGTCGCCGCCCTGAGGGCGTGGTCGACGCTCGCCACGGGATACGGGGGCGGCGTCTTGAGCGGCTTGTCCACGGTGCCTCCTCGGGCGGGCTCCCGGCCGTCGTCCGTGCGGCGGCCTGCCGCTCCGGTCGTGGGCCGATCATCGATTCTGCTCTCCAGAATCTACATGTCTTGTATGCGAAACCGGCGCACGCTGAGGCCGTGACTCAGTCCTCCCTCGCTCAAGACATCGCCACGGGCTCACCCGTCCGGCTGCAGGCCGTTTCCGCAGCAGGACAGCCCAAGGTCACCCCGGCACTCGAGGAGCTGTACCGGGGCTTCGAACAGGAACTTCTCGTCCCGCTGTGGACCGAGATCGGTGACCTGATGCCGGCCCATCCCCGCTCGCACGCCGTGCCGCACGTATGGCGCTGGGAGCAGCTGCGGGCCCTCGCGGCGCAGGCCGGAGAGCTTGTCCCGGTCGGCCGCGGCGGTGAGCGCCGCGCCATCGCGCTGGCCAATCCCTCCCTGGGCGGCCGCCCGTTCGCCACGCCCACCCTGTGGGCCGCCATCCAGTACCTGATGCCGGGGGAGGACGCCCCCGAGCACCGCCACACGCAGCACGCGTTCCGGTTCGTCGTCGAGGGCGAGGGCGTGTGGACGGTTGTCGGCGGCGATCCGGTGGCCATGCGGCGCGGCGACTTCCTGCCGCAGGCCGGATGGAACATGCACGCACACCACAACGCCACCACCGAGCCGATGGCCTGGATCGACGGACTCGACATCCCGTTCCAGTACGCGAGTGAGACCCAGTTCTTCGAGTTCGGCCGGGACGAGATCAGCGAGGCCGAGCGGACCACCCCGGACCGCTCGCGTGCCGAGCGCCTGTGGGGCCACCCCGGGCTGCGCCCCGTCGCCGCCACCGGATCCGCCCCCGGCACGCCGCTGCTCGCGTACCGCTGGGAACACACCGACCGCGCCCTCGACGACCAGCTCGCCCTGGAGGCGGAGGGCTTCGCCGGCACCGTCGAGCCCGGTCACGCCGCAGTCCGGTTCACCGACCCGGCGACCGCGGCCGATGTGCTGCCGACCATCCGCGCCGAGATGCACCGCGTCGTGCGCGGCGCCGAGACGGCCCCGGTGCGCGAGACCGGCTCGTCGGTCTACCAGGTCTTCGACGGCTCCGGCACCGTCACCGTCGGGGAGAGGACCTGGACCGTGACGCGCGGCGACCTCTTCGTCGTCCCCTCCTGGCAGCCCCTGTCCGTGCGGTCCGAGGCCGGCACCACCGACTCCGACTCCGGCGCCCTGGACCTGTTCCGCTTCAGCGACTCCCCGATCTTCGAGGCCCTCCGGCTCGACCGCACCCATGTGGAAGGAACCACCCGATGAAGCTCGCCACCCTCCGTACCGGCGGCACCACCAAGGCCGTCAGGGTCGACGGCGACGTCCTGATCGACCTCGGCGTCCCCGACGTGGGCACCCTGCTGGGCCGGGACGACTGGGCCGAGCACGCCGCCGCGGCCACCGCCGGGAACTCCGGGACGTACCCCGTGGACGGTGCCGAGTACGCGCCCGTCGTCCCGCAGCCCTCGAAGGTGATCTGCGTCGGGCTCAACTACCGGACCCACATCACGGAGATGGGCCGGGACCTGCCCGAGCACCCCACCCTGTTCGCGAAGTTCGCGGACTCCCTGATCGGCGCGGGAGACGACATCCTCCGGCCGGACGAGACCGACCAGTTCGACTGGGAGGTGGAGCTCGCGGTGGTCGTCGGCAAGCAGGTGCGCCGCGCCCGGGGCGAGGAGGCCGAGCAGGCGATCGCCGGGTTCACCGTCCTCAACGACATCACCTGCCGGGACTGGCAGTTCCGCACCCGTGAGTGGCTCCAGGGCAAGATGTGGGACTCCAGCACCCCCGTCGGTCCCTGGCTGGTCACCCCCGACGAACTGCCGGGCGGCGTACGTCCTGCGCTCGACGTCCGCCTGACCGTGGACGGCGAGGTCATGCAGTCCGACACCACGGCCGACCTGCTCTTCGACCCGGTCGCGCTGGTGGAGTACGTCTCGACGATCACGCGCCTCAACCCCGGCGACATCATCGCCACCGGTACCCCGGGCGGTGTCGGGCACGCCCGCAAGCCGGGGCGCTATCTGCTGGGCGGGGAGACGGTCGTCGCCGAGATCGACGGCATCGGCCGCCTGGAGAACCGCGTCGTCAAGGAGAAGTCCGCCTGATGTCCCGTACGTTCGAAGACGCCCGCCGCTGGGCGCAGCTCGGCACCGCCCTGTTCGTGCAGGCGGCGGACCTCGCGGACGCCGGACTGGACGCGCCGAGCGCGCTGCCCGGCTGGACCCGCAAGCACCTGGTCGCGCACGTCGCGGCCAACGCCGACGCCCTGGGCAACCTCGTCCGCTGGGCCGCCACCGGTGAACCCACACCGATGTACGCCTCCCCGGAGGAGCGCGCCGCCGGTATCGAGCGGGGCGCCGGGATGCCGGCCGCCGAGCTCACCGCTTGGCTGCGCCGCAGCGCGGAGGAGCTGGCGGGGGCGACCGCCGCGCTCGGCGACGCGCAGTGGCAGGCCCCGGTCGTCACGGCGCAGGGCCGTACCGTGCCCGCCACCGAGCTGCCGTGGATGCGCTCCCGCGAGGTGTGCGTCCACGCGATCGACCTGGGCACCGGCCTGGCCTTCGCGGACCTGCCCGCCGGATTCCTTGCCGCGCTCTGCGACGACGTCGTGGCCAAGCGCGCCAAGGAATCCGGACCTGCGCTGGTTCTGGAGGCGACGGGCAGCGGCGCGTTCTGGAAGCTCCCCGGGGACGGCGAGCCGACCGTGATCGTCGGTGACCTCCATGAGATCACCGCGTATCTCACCGGGCGTGCCCATGCCCTCGCGGCGCCCGGCGGCGGGCCGGTGCCCGCCCTGGCCCGCTGGCTCTGATCCACCGGACCGGGCAGGGGCGGGCGGTCGGGCCCCTCCCTGCCCCACCACGGCCGCGGGTGCGCGAAGCCCCGATGGTCCCAAGCACTTCTGCCACTCGACGACTCCCGCGATTCGAGGAAGAGACGATGAATCCTGCGACCCCTCCCACCGGCGAAAACCCTGACGTGATCATCGTCGGAGGCGGCATCGGTGGCCTCAGCTCCGCGTTCGCCCTCGCCCGGCAGGGGTTGCGCGTGCGTGTCCTTGAACGGGCTCCGGAGTTCGGCGAGGTCGGCGCCGGTATTCAGATCGCGCCCAACTGCACCCGCATCCTCGACGAGTACGGTCTGCTCGACGAGGCCAAGGAGCTGGGTGTGCTCCCGGAGAACATGGTGATGCGCGACGCGCTCGACTCCCGCGAGCTGACCCGGCTCGACCTGCGGGACGTGGAGCGGCGCTACGGCTTCCCGTACATGGTGATCCACCGCAGCGACCTGCACGGCATCTTCCTGCGCGCCTGCCGGCGGGCCGGTGTGGAGCTGCTGACGGACCGGACGGTGACCGACTACGAGCACACCGAAGGCGGCGCCAGGGTCCACCTCGCGGACGGCAGCACCGAGGAGGCGCCGGTGGTCATCGCCGCCGACGGACTGCACTCCGTGGCCCGGCGCAAGCTGGTAGGCGACGACGTGGTCAGCTCCGACTACGTCGCCTACCGCGCGGCCGTCCCGATCGACCAGGTGCGCGAGAACGGCATCGCGGAGAAGGACGTCACCGTGTACGTCGGCCCGCGCTGCCACTTCGTTCAGTACGCCCTGCGCGGCGGCGACATGTTCAACCAGGTCGCCGTGTTCGAGTCGCCGAAGGCGCTGGCGGGGAAGGACGACTGGGGTACGCCGGACGAGCTGGACGCGGCCTTCGCCGCCACCTGCGACACCGTACGCAAGGGCATCCCCCTGATGTGGCGCGACCGCTGGTGGCAGATGCTCGACCGGGACCCGATCGAGACGTGGGTGCACGGCAGGATCGCCCTGCTCGGCGACGCCGCCCACCCGCCGCTCCAGTACATGGCGCAGGGCGCGATCATGGCGATCGAGGACGGCTGGGTCTTCGCCCGGCACGTCGCCCGCCAGACCGCCGCGAACGCGGGGGCGGACGAGGGCGCAGACGTGAACACCGGGGCGGCCGCGAACGCCGGAGCGCCGGACTGGGACGCCGTCCTCGCCTCCTACGAAGCGGTCCGCGTCGAGCACTGCCGCCGGGTGCAGACGACCGCCCGCGCCTGGGGCGAGCTGTGGCACCTGGACGGGGAGAGCCGGCTGCAGCGCAACGCGATCATGCGAGGCCGGGACGACCACGACTACGGATTCACCGACTGGGTGTACGGCCCCACCGCGCTGTCCCCGGACGAGGAACCCGAGATGTTCACGCCCATCCCGCTCTCCTCGGCACGGATCGAGGAGCAGGCCGGGACCGTCGCTCACGAGGTGGCCCAGGCATGATCACGACCATCGCTGCGACGGTCGACGAGGCCGTCGCGGGTGTCGAGGACGGTTCGACGGTCCTGGTGGGCGGATTCGGTCTGGCGGGCATGCCGTTCGACCTCATCGACGCCCTGATCCGGCAGGGGGCCGGCGAGCTGACCGTGGTGTCCAACAACGCCGGGAACGGCGATGCGGGCCTGGCCGCGCTGCTCAGGGCGGGCCGGGTCCGCAGAGTGATCTGTTCCTTCCCCCGGCAGAGCGACTCCTATGTGTTCGACGAGCTGTACCGGGCCGGGCGCATCGAGCTGGAGGTGGTGCCCCAGGGCACCCTCGCCGAAAGGCTGCGGGCCGCAGGCGCGGGAATCGGCGCCTTCTACTGCCCCGTCGGCGCCGGCACCCTCCTCGCCGAGGGCAAGGAGACCCGGGAGATCGACGGGCGCGCCCATGTCCTGGAGTACCCGATCAAGGGGGACGTCGCCCTGATCTCGGCGTACCGCGCCGACACCATGGGCAACCTCGTCTACCGCAGGACCGCCCGGAACTTCGGCCCTGTCATGGCCACCGCGGCCACGACGGTCGTCGCCCAGGTCACCGAGATCGTGCCCGCCGGGGAGATCGATCCGGAGGCCGTGGTCACGCCCGGAATCTACGTCGACCGTCTCGTCCGGGCCGAGGCCCGACGACTCACCGTGCAGGGAGCCCGCTGATGACGGCCACGAACACCACATTCGGGACGGGGCCCGTGGAGCACCTCGGCCGCGGCCCGCTCACCACCGACGAACTCGCGGCCCGCATCGCCCTCGACATCGCCCCCGGTTCCTACGTCAACCTCGGCATCGGGCAGCCGACCAGGATCGCCGAGCACCTGCCGGCGGACGCGGGGATCGTGCTGCACACCGAGAACGGCATGCTCGGCATGGGCCCGGCCGCGGCCGGGGACGAGATCGACCCCGATCTCACCAACGCGGGAAAGGTGCCGGTCACCGAACTGCCCGGGGCCGCGTACTTCCACCACGCCGACTCCTTCGCGATGATGCGGGGCGGCCACCTCGACGTGTGCGTCCTCGGGGCCTTCGAGGTCTCGGCCCACGGTGACCTGGCCAACTGGCACACCGGTGATCCCGATGCCATCCCCGCCGTCGGCGGAGCGATGGACCTCGCCGTCGGGGCCCGGGAGGTCCTGGTGATGATGCGGCTGTTCACCCGGGACGGCGCCCCCAAGCTCGTCCCCGTCTGCACCTGCCCGCTCACCGGCGCGGGCTGCGTCAGCCGCGTCTACACCGACCACGGCATCTTCGCCCCCGGTCCGGACGGGGTCCGCGTCCTGGAGACGTACGGGACCACGGTCGCGGAGCTGCGGAAGCGGCTCGCGGTCGACCTGATCGGATGAGCCGCCCGGAGGGGGCGGAGTGAGCGCCGGCAAGTCGTTGTACGGCGCGTCAGGATTCGGTGCGGTGTGTGTGGTGTGCAGCCGGTCCGTGCGATCGACGTACGGCAGCGCGTTAGGATCCGGTCATGGCGAACCTTCGTGAGGCACAGAAGCAGATGACCCGCCGTCTGCTTCTGGAGTCGGGAATCGAGCAGTTCAAGACGAAGGGGTACGCCGCCACCACGGTCGACGACATCGCGACCGCGGCGGGTACGACGCGGGCGACCTTCTACGCGTACTTCTCCTCCCGCAGCGAGCTGATGCAGGCTCTCATCGACGAGCAGCTCAACGAGGTGCTGCAGCGCGTCGGCTCTCCCGAGCACGGTTCCACCGCGCAGGGCCTCGTGGCCACCGTCGCCGACGGGTCGCCCGAGGCGATCACGGACTGGCTGCGCCGCACCGCCGACAGCTGGCCGGCGATCTGGCCCCTCATCCGGATCGGCCGCGACGCCGCGGTGGTTGACCCGGAGCTCACCGACCTGGTCGAGCAGTGGATGGAGGAGGCCATCGGCGACATCAAGGACGGGCTGACGGCGGCCGGGCGCCTGGAGCCGTATCAGCGGCACTTCCGGGGCGTGCTGGCGATGGCCGAGCTCGACTTCGTCGCCCAGAACTGGCACCGCGCCGACTGGAAGCTCACCCGCGACCAGATGATCGAGGAGCTCGGGACCAGCTGGGTACGCCTGCTGCACTGACCGCGGTCGCGGTGCCGGTTGGTGGCCGGTGCCGTACAGCGTCGTCCGCGGTCGTGGTCACAGGCTCGCGGCGGCGTCGAACAGCAGCGCCCGCAGCCATTCGGTGAAGTACTGATCGCTCAGGCGGGGGTTCCAGACGATGTCGATCCCCAGCCCCGGGAGCGGGAACGGGAACTCCTCGATCCGCAGGTCCGTGAGCGCCCGCATGGCGGTGGCCACCTGGAAGCGCAGCAGCGCGACGCCGCCGCCGGCACGGGCGACCAGGAACGGCACCAGCAGGAAGTCGGAGATCAACTGGCCGACCCGGTAGGTGATCCCGTTCTCCTCCAGCAACGAGTACGGGAAGACGCGCCGTTCGGTGTCGACGACGATGTGCCTCTGCGTGGTCAGGAGTTCGAGCGCGCTCGCCTCAGGCGGCGTGTCCGGTGAGGCCACCACCACACAGCGGTCGTTGTACAGGCGCTCGCGCGGGTACGGCGAGAAGTGGCCCTCGGAGACGAGCACGACATCGACGCCCTTGTCGGTGAAGGTGGCCTCGGTCGGCACCGTGATCGTGCGCACACGCAAGGTGGCGTGCGGGGCGCGCTCGGCGACGAGCCGGGTCAGGTGGGGGCCGACGACGAACGCCGTGCTGTTCGTCATGGCGACCGTGATGACGCGCCGGTCCGTGGCGGGGTCGAAGCACGGGAAGTCCACGATGCGTGCCGTCTGCTCCAGGGCACTGCGCAGCGGCGCGATCAGCTCCAGCGCGCGCGGGGTGAGCGTGACGCCGGTCCCCTGCCGGACGACGAGATGGTCACCCAGCAGACGCCGCATGCGCGTGAGGGCGTGGCTCATCGCCGGCTGCGACAGACCCACCCGTTCCGCCGCCCTGGTCACCGAACCCTCCTCCAGGAGCGCGAGAAGGGGCACCAGCAGGTTGAGGTTGACCGAGGCCAGCCGGTCCAACCCCGAGCCTGTGGTGCCCTCTTCGCCGTCGCTCATGGAGTAGACCTTACGAGCCCGCCCGGGTCATGCGACGCAGCCGGGGGATCGGGATCCGGTAGTTGAGCGCCACGGCCGCACCGGTGCCGTCGGCGTGGGACCAGCGCATCAGCGCCGGCTCGCCACCCGGGCCTCCGTCGACGTAGACGGGTTCGCCCTCCAGCGGCAGGAAGCCCACCGCTTTGAGGCGCAGTCCGAACTGCTCGGTCCAGAAGTACGGCTGGAGCCGGAGCGGCGGCGCGTCCTCGCCGTCGAGGAGTGCCCGCGCGGCGGCCTTCGCCTGCTCGATCGCGCTGCTCCACAGGGGAAGGCGGCGCAGGCCGTACGGGGTGGGGAAGGCCGCGAGGTCTCCGACGGCCGCGACATCGGAACGGACGAGCCCGCGCGAGTCGACCGGGATGACGCCGCCCTGGGCGACAAGTCCCGTGTCCGCGAGCCACTCCGTGTTGGGGATGTCGCCGACGGCGGACACGAGAAGGTCCGCTTCGAGGACCGTGCCGTCGTCGAGTACGGCCCGGGCGCTGTCCCCGGACCCTGCGATCCGCGCCGACCCGGTCTCCACGAGGGTGAGCCCCTGGTCCAGCGCGGCCCCGACGAAGACGCTTGCGAGGTACGGCCCGAGCTGGACCGCCAGGGGAACCCCCTGGGAGACGAGGGTGACCCGGCAGCCGGCGGCCAGGCACCCGGAGGCGATCTCCATCCCGAGCGGTCCGCCGCCGACCACGACGACCGAGGGCCGGCCCGCCAGCCGGCTGCGCAGGGCCAGGGCGTCGTCGAGTCCCCGCAGGGTGAGCTCCCCGGGCAGGGCGGACAGCCGTCGCGCCCGGGAGCCGGTGGCGAGGACGAGGCGGTCGTACGGCAGGGCGGTGCCGTCGTCGAGCGTGACGAGCCCGCGGTCGAGGTTCAGCCCGGTCGCACGTACGCCCAGGAGTTCCTTCGCCCCGTGGCCGGCCGGCGGCAGCTCGTGCGACGTCAGGTCGGCGTCGTCGAGCAGGAGCGCCTTGGACAGTGCCGGGCGGCTGTACGCCGGGTGCGGTTCGTCGCCGACGATCGTCAGTTCGCCGTCGAAGCCGGCCTCACGGAGCGTGTCGGCGGCGGTGAGCCCGGCGATCCCGTTGCCGACGACCACGACGCGTTCCACCGTCGCGCCGCTCATGCGAGCCTCAGCGCGGCGACCGGACACACACGGACGGCGGCGTTCGCCGGGGCGGCGTCGGCGCCCTCGATCTCCTCGCGGTCGAGGACGAGCTCGCCGTCGTCGTCGAGGTGCATGAGCTGCGGTGCGGCTTCCTCGCACAGGCCGTGGCCCTCGCAGCGGGGTCGGTCGAGAACGATCCTCATGCCGGAATCACCTCCAGGACGGGGAGCTCCTCGATGCTCCGGGTGATGTTGCCGGGGATCCGGACCTCGGGCCCGACCACGAGGCGCTTCACGCGCCGGGACAGCGCGTCGATCACCGCGTGGGCCTCCAGCCGGGCGAGCCCCTGGCCCGCGCAGCCGTGCGGGCCGTAGCCGAACGAGAGGTGGTCGACGGGGTTGCGCTCGACCAGGAAGGTGTCCGGGTCCTCGAAGTGCAGGGGGTCGCGGTTGCCTGCGCCGAACAGGACGGCGACCTGGGCGCCTTCGGGGATGACGACTCCGTCGATCTCGACGTCCGTGGTGGCGCGGCGGCCCCAGGCGTGCACGGGGGCCCAGAAGCGAAGCACCTCGTTGAACGCGGCCGGCACCAGCGAGGGGTCCTTGCGGATCAGGTCGAGCTGGCCGGGGTGCGAGCCGAAGAGGGCGACGATGTTGCCGATCGCCGCCACCGTGGTGTCGACTCCCGCACCGAGGTACTGGTGGATGATGGCACCGGCCGAACCCGGCGCGACGGCGCCGCGCGCTTCGGCGTCGAAGATGCACCGGCCCACGGACCCTTCGGCCAGATCGGTCGCCCGGACCTGGGAGCACCAGGCGTAGAGCTCGCCGGCGATCGGGAAGTTCTCCGTCGTGCGCCGGTTCATCGGACCGATGACCTGCATGGCGGCCTGTCCCCAGCGCAGCATGTTGTCGCGCGCCTGGCCGGTGAAGCCGATCAGGTCGGCGACGACCTCCAGGGGGAAGGCCCGGGCGAGGGCGTCGATCGCCTCGAAGCTGCCCTGTTCGACGAGTTGGGCGACCAGGGCGTCGGCCTTGGCCTCGATGCGCCCCTTCAGCCCGCGCAGCGCGCGCGGGGAGAGGTTCTCGGTGAGCGTGGCCCGAAGCTGCGTGTGCACCGGCGGATCGGACGCGAGCGAGGTGCCGCTGAGGGCCTCGTTGACGGCCGGATTGAACCCGATGGAGTCCGAGGAGAACGACTGCCAGTCGGCGAGCGCGCTGCGGATGGCTTCGTACCGCGTCAGCACATGGACGTCGTTCCTGCGGAGATGGACGACGGATCCCTGTTCCCGCAGCTCGGCGTAGACGGGATAGGGGTCGAGCACGACCTCGTCCGCGAAGAGGTCGATATCGGAGGTGCATGGGGTGGTCATGCGCCCAGTGAAGTGGCTGCCATCACATCCAACAAATGAATGATTGGCATGCAGCTGCATGCAGAAGATTGATGAATCGCTCCCTCGGCCCTCCTTCCTCGACCCTCAACACACCCTCAGATGAATATTTTTTCTAGGTGTCTGTTTCATTGACGTCGTGTAAAGCGAATGGCTACGGTGACTCCAGCCACAAGGTGCAATGCACCCCACCCGTACATGTGAGGGCAGGCATGAGCGTCAAGAGCAACACCGTGAACACCGTCCTGGGGCCCGTGCCGAACGAGGATCTGGGCGTCGTCTCGGTCCATGAGGCCCTGCTGTCGGTGGTGCCGGGCGCGGAGTACGCCTTCGACATCACCATCGACCGCGCCGAGATCTTCGAGACCCTCGCCGCGAAGCTGACGGACTTCCGGGTCCATGGCGGCGGCACCGTCGTCGACAGCACCGGCATGTTCCACGGCCGGGACGTCCGGCTGTACGAGGCCCTCTCCCGCACGACCGGCGTGCACATCGTCGCCTCGACGGGGCAGGGCCCGGAGGAACTGCTGGGCGGCTACTTCCTCACGCCGCAGACCAACCCCCCGACGCCCTGGCCGGCCGAGAAGTTCGCCGACCTCTTCACCGAGGAGGTCACCGAGGGCATGGTCGTTCCCCGCGTGGAGCGTCGCGGCGCCGCCGGTCTGGTCGCCACCGTCGCGACCCCCGAGGGCATGACGGCAACCGACGAGAGCCTGCTGCGCGGCGCGGCCCGGACCGCCCTGAGCACCGGTGTCGCGGTCTCCGTCCGCTACGGAAGCGACGCCCTCCACGACCTCGGCGTCGCCCTGGACGAGAACCTGCCGGCCGACCGCGTCGTCGTCGCGGGACTCGACCGCAAGGACGCCGTCGAAGCCGGCGCACCCCAGGAGGTCGCCCGCCGCGGCGCCTACGTCGCACTCGACCACGTCGGCGTGGAGGACGAGGCCCACATCACCGACGCCGAGCGCGCCGCACTGGTCACCGACCTCGTGCGGGCCGGCTACGGCGACCGGATCCTGCTGTCGAGCAGTGCGACCGGGGTGGCCAAGGGCCACGCAGGCAACGACGTGCCGTACAGCTACGTCCTGACCACTTTCGTCCCGCTCCTGAAGGCACAGGGTCTCAGCGACGAGGACGCGCAGCGGATTCTCGTGGACAACCCGCGCGACCTGCTGTCGGTGCGCTGAGCGCACCGGCACGCACGACCATCAAGTCTCTTCATTCAAAGGTGAGTGTTGTGTCGAGAGTGAACACCGTCCTCGGGACGATCCCGGCCGAGGAACTGGGCCTCGTGGCCATCCATGAGCACATTGGCTACGGCATGCCCGGCTCCGAGCTGGACACGAAGTGGTGGAAGACCCCCGAGCAGCGGTACGAGGAGACCGTCCCGAAGCTGCGCACGTTCCACGAGAGCGGCGGCGGGACCTTCGTCGACGCGACCGGGATCTGCAACGGGCGGGACGTCGACTACTACAAGTCGTTGTCGGCGAAGACCGGCGTCCACATCGTCGCCTGCACCGGCTTCGTCGGCGGCGACACCGCCCTGCCGCACTTCGCCCGGGCCGATGTGGACTACCTGACCCGCCAGTTCGTGCACGAGATCACCGTCGGCATCGGCAACACCGGCAGTCTCGCGGGAGTCATCAAGGTCGGCGTGAGCCGCGGCGGCCGCATGACGGACCTGGACAAGCGCATCTACCGCGCCGCTGCCCGCGCCTCGCTCGCCACCGGCGTACCGATCCTGACCCACCTCGCGATCGACGCCGAGAACGCCATCGCGATCTTCGCCGAAGAGGGACTCCCGCTGGACCGCGTCCTGTTCGGACACGTCGACGACGGCGTCAACGCCGACAAGACGCGTGACGTCTGGATCGCGGAGCAGGGCGGCCGCATCGGCTTCGACACCTTCGGCTACGAGACCGAGCTGCCGGACCCGCCGTTCTGGGCCCGCCCGCGCAAGGAGCGGCTGGACCACTTCCTCCGGTTCATCGGTGACGGGCGGCTGAAGCAGGTCCTCGCCTCCGCCGACGCCAACTGCTCCCCGCTGGGCTGGCCGGGCGTGAAGGGCCACACCGTCAACTACATCTTCGACGACCTCATCCCGGACCTCCGCGCCGCGGGTCTCGACGAGGCCGCGATCAAGACGATCTTCGTGGACAACCCGGCCGACTTCCTCACCATCCAGAAGTAGAGAGAACCACCATGCAGCTCTCAGACCTCAAGAACCTCAAGATCGCCATCGTCGGAGCCGGGTACGGCGGTGCTGCGGCAGCCAAGGCGCTGAGCCTGCTCGGCGCTGACGTCAACGTCTACGAGCAGGCGAACCAGATCCGGGAGGCCGGTGCCGGCATCGGCCTGCGCCCCTCCACGATGAACCGGTTCCGCGAATGGGGAATCTTCGACGCGATCGCGAAGGTGAGCTCGCCGAGCGAGATCTTCGAAATCCTCACGCCCACCGGCGAGCTGATCATGAAAGAGGAGTGGCCGGTCGCCGGAGAGCAGACCGACACCCACCTCATCCACCGCGGTGACTTCATCGACGCCCTCCTGAGCGTGCTCCCCGAGGGCATGGTGCACCTCGGCCACAAACTGGAGAGCGTCCAGGACACGGGCGACGGCGCCGTCCTCACCTTCGCCAACGGTGCGAGCGTCGAGGCCGACCTGGTCATCGGCGCCGACGGCATCAAGTCCGTCGTCCGCCGGGAGCTGTTCAGCGAGAAGGAGCCGGTCTTCTCCGGCGAGCACGCCTACCGCGCCGTCATTTCGGCCGACGACGCCCACGGGCTTGTCGTCGACGACAACCTCCGGATGTACATCGGCCGCGGCACGAAGATCTATCTGCTGCCGCTGCGCCACCGCAACCAGGTGTCCTTCGACATCACCGCCCTGTGCCCGGACGGCACCTGGGTGCCCGAGGTCTCCAAGGAAGACCTTCTGGCGACCGTGGAGGGCTTCGACGAGCGCCTCGTGAACATCACGCGCGAACTCGACATGGACACCGTGAACATCCGGGCCGTCTACGACATCGACTCCATCGACACGTGGCACTCGGACTCCGTCGTCCTGATGGGCGATGCCGCGCACTCGATGCTGCACCACCAGGGCCAGGGTGCGAACTCGGCCGTCGAGGACGCCGGCGCGCTCGCCGACGCCCTGCGGGACGCGAACTCCGTGAAGGAGGCGCTGGCCCTGTTCCAGGCCACTCGCAAGCCGGTGACCGACAAGCTGCAGGCGGTCTCCCGCCAGGGCTGGAGCGAGGGCGAGATCGACGAGGTCTTCCCCGGTCAGAAGCCCGCGGCTGCCGGCGTGAAGGACTGACACCATGAGCCTGCACCCCGAGATCGCCAAGTTCGTCGCAGGCCTGCCGGCTCCGGCCGGTGGCCCGCTCGACCCGGTCGCCATGCGCGCCGGCGACGAGACACACGTCGCACCCCTCGACGAGCGCCTGCCGCTCCACGCGGTCGAGGACGTCACCGCCCGGACCGCTTCGGGCGAGGTACCGGTGCGGATCTACACTCCCGCCGAGACCGCCGGCCGCGGCGCGCTGGTCTACTTCCACGGCGGCGCGTTCTTCCTCGGCAGCCTGGACACGCACGACCACGTCGCGCGCTCCCTGGCGAAGGAGACCGGCCTCAAGGTCATATCCGTCGGCTACCGCCTGGCGCCCGAGGCCGTCTTCCCGGCCGGACTCGACGACTGCTACGCGGTCGTGCGCTGGGCCGCTGAGGAGGACGAGAGCCTCGCCCGGGACGACGCGCCCCTCGTCGTCGCAGGCGACAGCTCCGGCGGCAACTTCGTCGCCGCGGTCGTGGCCAGGGCCCACGACGACGGCTTCCACCGGATCACCCACCAGGTCCTCTACTACCCCTCCCTCGACCTGGACTTCGACGTCGACCGCTACGCCTCGCTGCGCGAGAACGCCGTGGGCTACGGCCTGGAGACGGCCGGGCTGAAGCCCTTCAACGCCTTCTACCTCGACAGCGGCGCCGACCCCGCGGACCCGCTCGTCTCGCCGCTCAAGCGGACCGACCTCACCGGGCTGCCGCCGGCCCTCGTCGTCACCGGGGAACACGACCCGCTGCGCGACGAGGGCGAGCTCTACGGCCGGCGGCTGCGGGAAGCCGGCGTGGACGCGACGGTGAGCCGGTACGAGGGCGCGGGCCACGGGTTCGTCCAGCACTTCTCCTGGATCCCCGAATACCACCGCGTCTTCGCCGAGACGCGCGCCTTCCTCGACCGGAACTGACCCGGCCGCTCCGCCCCACGTACGAGTCCGGAAAGAGAAGACCATGTCGCACACAGTCAACGTCCATCCCCTGTTCTCGCCGTGGGGCCGGTTCGGCCTCTACAGCTTCTACATCGACGCACCCGAGCCGGCCATCGTCGACACGGGGATCGCCTCCTCGCCCGCCGAGGGGATGGCTCCCGCGCTGGAGGCGATCGGCCGGCGCATAGAGGACGTGCGCTGGATCCTGCTGACCCACGGTCACATCGACCACGTCGGCGGGGCGCACGCCCTCTGGGAGCTCACCGGCCGGCGCGCCCAGGTCGTGATCCACGAGGCGGACGCCCCGATGCTCCGCTCGCGGCGCGCCCATGTGGAGGAGTACCTCGCGGGCCGGGGCGGATACCTGGGCGACCCCGAGGGCGAGGCGAAGGTCACGGCCGCGACGCAGACCGTCATCTCCGGCGAGATGGAGCCCTCACTGCTCGTCAACGGCGGCGAGACCCTCTCCCTCGGCGGCGACGTCACCGTCTCGGTGCACGCGATCCCGGGGCACACACCCGGATCGGTCGCCTACTCGATCGACGGACAGCGCTCGGTGTTCGTCGGCGACGCGGTGCAGGTCCACGGGGCGGCCAACGGCTTCCCCGGCTACATGGACCCGGCGGCCTACCGCACCGGCCTGGAGTACGTGCGCGACGAACTCCGCCCGCGGCACCTGTACCTCGGACACCCGTACCGCCGCACCGACGGAACCCCGTACGGCGTCGAACTCGACGCCGCGCAGGCCCAGGAAGCCCTCACCCAGAGCCTCGAGGTCGAGGGCCGTGTCGGCGCGGCCGCCTGCGGCTGCCTCCGGGCCGGTCTGCGGGAGACGGATTCGCCCTACTCCCCGTTCGCCCCGGCCGCCGAGGAGCTCGGCTACACCGGCGACCCCGCGCTCGAACCGTCGCCGTTCTTCACGTCGATGCACGGCTACCGCATGCAGCACCACCAGAACTCGTAGCACAGGAGCACTCATGACCGACTTCCAGACGATCCAGGCGGGCGGGCAGAAGATCACCGTCCGCAAGGATCTCCGAGTGCCGATGCGCGACGGTGTCGTGCTCGCCGCCGACACCTACAGCGGCGTCGACGACAAGCCCCGGCCGGCGCTCGTGGCGCTCAGCCCGTACGGCAAGGAGCTGCAGGCGCTCGCCCTCACCACCCCGCCGCAGCGGCGCCCGAGCCCCATGTGGGACGGCTGCATCGAGGCCGGTGACATCGCACGCGTCGTCCAGGAGGACTACGTGCACGTCATCGGCGACCTCCGGGGCTCCGGAGCCTCCGAGGGCGAACACATCGGCAACTACAACGCCGGTGGTGTCTCGCTCGGCCAGGACGCGTACGACTTCATCGAGTGGGTCGCGGCACAGCCGTGGTGCGACGGCAACGTCGGCATGATCGGCATCTCCTACTTCGGCTCGATGCAGGTGCTGGCAGCAGCCGAACGGCCGCCGAGCCTCAAGGCGATCTTCGTCAGCGGCGGCCACTACGACTTCTACGAGACCACCTACCACGGCGGCGTCATGTGGTTCATGCCGCGCGCCGCGCGCGAGGGCCGCGGCGGCGACTCGGGCTGGGCCTTCACCGACGGCGTCAAGTCCCGCATGCTGGAGACCTTTTCGCCCGAGGAGATCAAGGAGCGCGTCGCCAAGCGCCTCCAGGACCCGGACGTGGCCGCCTGGCCGAACCTCTTCCACGTGCTGAACTACCCGAAGAACCACGAGGCCTGGTTCGACATCGTCATGAACGAGGTCGACAGCGAGTGGTACGAGGAGCGCAACCCCATCACGCTCGCGCCCCGGATCGACATCCCGGTCTGGCTCCAGATCGACCAGGGCCGCGGCTGGACGATGGACGGCACCATCGAGACCTACCACGCGCTGAAGGGTCCGAAGAAGCTCGACATCGGCCCCTACCCGCCGATGCAGTCGCGCCCCTTCATCGAGGAGCACGACAAGATGTTCCGCTGGTACGAGTACTGGCTCAAGGGCATCGACAACGGGATCATGGACGAGCCGCCCGTCACCGTCCACGTCGAGGGCTCGCGCGAGACCGTCACCGGTACGCAGTGGCCGCCGAAGGACGTGGCGTACAAGTCGCTCTACCTGCGTCCGCGCCGCAAGCTCTCCTTCGAGCCGGAACTCATGGGTGCCGAGCACGCCGCGCCCGACGGCTTCTACCAGGCGCCGCTGACGGTGACCGACAAGGTGGAGATCCTCAACTGGAGCACCGCCCCGTTCACCGAGCCCACCGAGCTGATCGGCCAGGGCGCGGCGCACATCTTCGCGGAGATCGACCAGCCGGACACCAACTTCATCCTGCGCATGTGGGACGAGGCCCCGACCGGCAAGCGTCAGCTCATCACGACCGCCTACCTCAAGGCGTCGCACCGCGAGCTCGACGAGGCGCGCACCACGGAGGGCGACCCCTACCACCCGCACACCCGCGCGGTGCCGGTCGAGCCGGGGAGGATCGAGGAGTACGTGCTGCGCGTCTACCCGTTCGCGGCGACGTTCCTGCCCGGGCACAAGCTGGTCGTGGAGCTGTCCAACGACGAGCCGCTGGCCGACGAGCACAACGCCCTGCTGCCTCCGGACGCCTTCCATCTGCCGGTGGGCCGGCCCGTCACCCACAAGATCTACCGTGACGCCGCGCACCCCTCCCGGCTGGTGCTGCCGTTCACGACGACCGCGGCGGCGGACGCGGCGCGGTAGGACACGGCGCGGCACCCTCGAAGGGGCGGCCCCTGCGGCCGGCACGTGCCCCCACCCCCCGGTGGGGGCACTGCTGTCGTCGGACCCGGCCCGCTCAGCCGATGGCTGGGGCGGCCGGCGCAGGGTCGGTGGTGAGCGCCTTGACCCGGCGGAGTGTGAGGACGGTCTCCGCCGTCTGCACGTCGCCGATGGCGCCGATCTTCTCGGTCAGGAAGCCGTAGAGGTCGTCCGTGGTGCGGCAGAGCGCGGAGACGACGAGATTGGTCCGGCCCGTCACGGCCGCGGCGAAACGCACTTCGGGGTGGCGTGCGACCTCCTGGCCGGCCCGAGCCAGCGCGTGGGGAGCGACGGTCAGCCAGCACAGGGCCTCGACCCCCTGGCCGAGCGGTTCGTGGTCGTACTCGACGGCGAGATACAGCACGCCGGTGGCGCGCAGCCGTTCCAGGCGCCGTTTGACCACGGTCTCGGACAGGCCGGTTGCGGCCTGCAGTTCGGTGAGCGGGGCTCTGCCGTCCCGCCGCAGCACCTGGAGCATGGTCTGCTCGGCGGCGTCCAGCACGACCGGTGCCGCAGGGGGCGCGGAGGCGGGAGCGCGGAGCGCGCTCTCCTCCTCCGGACCGAGCGCGCTGATCTTGCGCAGCCACCTGAGGGAGTTGCCGTAGTAGGCACGCAGGATGCAGTGGGCGCTGACCGAGGTGACGTGAGGAGTGCGCTGGAGGCGCTCCAGAAGAAGCTCGTCACGGTCCTGCCTGCTGTGCGGCTTGATCGCGCACACGACCTCGGTGCCGCCGGCCGCCAGGTCGACGTAGTGGGTGTCCGGCCGGCGGGCGAGCGCGGCGGCCAGCTGCGCCGCCGTGTCGTGCGCACAGCCGAGCCGGACGATCCAGCTGGTCCGGCCGAGACGGCTGTCGTCGATCATGCCGGTCACCCGCAGACGGGCGGTGCCGCGCAGCCGACGGAACCGGCGCGCGACGGTCTGGTCGGAGACGCCCAGCACCTGGGCGATGTGACTGAACGGCGCACGCCCGTCGAGTTCCAGCGCCTGAAGCAGCTTCAGGTCGAGTACGTCGAGGGCTTGGTGCGCCACAGGGTTCTCCCGTGTGAGCTGAAGGGGCGGCGCCATCCCGTGACGCGGCTGGGCGATGACATCGTACGGGGCGTCCTCCCATTCCGCCCCCAAGGTTTCAGGGAAATTATCCGGCGGCCCGGTGATTGATTCTCTTCGCCCCGAAGTGGGTCGTGTCCCCTGCCGTCGGCCGGTCATAATGCGACGGCCGGGGAAATCCGACATCGGCATCGGGCAAATAATGGATTCCCGTCACGCGTTCGCTGACGGGAGGGCCTCGATTCGGTGAACTGCCAGCTCATGGCCGTTTGGTGAGTGAGGGATTCCGGCGTCCGGAATCGATCCGGTGTCGATTCCTCTTCCCCGTATCCGTCGATCCCAGACGAAAGGGTCGTCGGGAATCGACGTTCTCCGAGAGAGCATTTTCCGCGAGGGCGCAAGTATCCGGGTACGCAAGCTATAGGTGCGTTCCTGCCTGGTTCCCGCTCTGTGAAAAGGCCGTTACGTTCACCTCGAATCCGGCCCCCGTGCGTTCCCGCACCGGGGCCAAGGCGACGAACCCGGGTGGTTGCAATGAACGGAAGCACTGTTCTGATCGTCGGCGGCGGGATCGGTGGGCTGTCCGCCTCCATCGCGCTGAGTGACGCGGGCTACGACGTCAATGTCGTGGAGATCCAGGAGGACCTCCACTCGTCGGTCTACGGCGTGGGAATCATCCAGCCGGTGAACGCGCTGCGGGCGCTGGACGCGATCGGCTGCGCCGAGGCGTGCATGGCCGTCGGGTACGCGACCACGGCCTGGGGCCAGATGCTCGACGTGGACGGCAACCTCGTCCGCGAGATGCCGGGAGCCAGGATCCCCGGGTCAGAACTGCCGCCCATGAACGGCCTCACCAGGCCGCAGCTGCACAGGATCCTGACGGACAAGGCCCTCGGATCCGGCGTCACCATCGACTACAGCAAGACCTTCACGACGCTCACCGACGGGCCGGGCGGTGTCGAGGTCACCTACACCGACGGCTCCGCGAACGTCGTGGACTTCGTCGTGGGTGCCGACGGCGTCTACTCCAAGGTCCGGCCCTATGTCCTGGCGGAGGACGTCGAGCCGGTCTATCTGGGCCAGTCGGCCTTCCGGCTCAACATCCCCCGGGAGCCGGAGATCGACCGGATCATCCTGCAGCACGGTCCGGAAGGCCTCGCCGGGTTCGTGCCGATCGGTCCCGACCTCGCCTACCTCTTCTACAACACCACGTGGGAAGAGGGCCGCTGGCTGGACCAGGACAGCATGGCGGACGAACTGCGGAAGCGTCTCGCGCCGTTCGGCGGTCTGACCGGGCGGGTCCGTGACAAGTACGTCAACGACTCCTCCCAGATCGTGTTCCGCCCGGAGGAGTGGCTGATCGCACCGGGGCCGTGGCACAACGGCCGCATCGTGCTCATGGGCGACGCGGTGCACGCGGTGACCCCGCACCTCGGACAGGGGGCGGCGCAGGCCATCGAGGACGGTGTCGTTCTCGCCCAGTGCCTGTCGTCCCACAGCGGTCATGAAGAGGCGTTCGCGGCATACACCGAGCGCCGCTACGAGCGCTGCAAGCTCGTCGTGGAGTCGTCGGTGCAGATCGGCGAGTACGAGATGGACCCCGCGAGTCACCCGGACTTCGACCATGCCGGACTGACCCAGCGCGTTCTGGAGGCGATGGCCCGGCCGATCTGATCGCGGAAGGCCGGGCCGGTGACCGCCGGGCCGGCACGCTTCCCACCGGCGCAGGGACTTCTCCCCGCGTGAGTTGGCCGGCGTTCGCCCGCACCCCTGACGGCAGGGCCGTCACCCCACCTGCTCACCCGCAAGCAAAGGCGGTTCACCATGCCCTTCTCCGCCCGTCTCCGCCGGGACCTCGCAGCTTCGCTGGCCGTCGGCACCTCCGTCGCACTGAGCGGCTGCGGTGCCGGTTCCGGCGGCGACGGCTCCGTCACCCTCGGCTTCGTCAACGGCGACACCAGCGAGTTCGCCACCTGTCTGCAGAAGGCCGTCGAGAAGACGGCGAAAGCGGCGGGCGCCGAGCTCTACCTCGCCAACTCCCGGATGGATCCCGGCAGGGAACTGTCCAACATCGAGGACATGATCTCGCGCGACGTCGACGTGCTGGTCGTGCAGACGGTCAACGTCGACGCGCTCGAAGGCGGCATCGCGAAGGCCGACTCCGCCGACGTGCCCATCTTCCTGACATCCGTCGCCACCGACGACATCTCCGGCATCCTCGGCGCGGCAGTCGTCGACCTCGAGCGCCTCGGCGCGCTGGACGCCGGCTGGATCGCGAAGGACGCCGCCGGGAAACAGGTCGAGGTGGGCATCGTGGCGGGGGCGCCGGGGGCCGCCTCGGACCTGATGGTCTCCGGCTTCACCGCTGCCCTGCCCGACAACGCGAAGGTCGTGGCGAACCAGCCCGGGATGTTCAACCCGGTGGAGGCCCAGGACGTCGCCGAGAACATGATCGAGGCCCACCCCGACCTGGACTACGCCTTCGTCGCCAACGAGGAGATGGCCTTCGCCGTCCGCAAGGCGTTCGACGCCGCCGGTGCCCGGGACGTCCGAATCGTGACGGAGAACGGTACGGACAAGGGGCTGTCCGCAGTGAAGGACGGCCGGTTCTCCGCCACCGTGGCCAACTCACCCCAGGTGATCGGCGAGACGGCGGTGACGAACGCGCTCGCACAGTGGAAGGGCACCGAGCCGGCCGACAGGATCGCCCAGATCCCCCTCGCCCTGATCACGAAGGAGAACCTGGACGAAGCGCCCCCGTACTGTTCCGCGTAGACCCTGGGAGGTCAGGCCCCGCGAGCTCTCAACGAAGCCCGTAGTAGAGCGAGTTGTGCGCGGTGTCCGGCAGGTACAGTACGTCCTTCCCGTCCGAGTCCTGCCGCACCGCGAGCCGGTCCGCGCTCACGCCCGGCGCGGCGGACTGCGAGGTCCACGTGCCGCCCGAACCGGTCGCGGCGAAGACGCGGTCGGTACCGGAGCCGGTCACGTAGTACACCCGCCCGGCGTCCGTCGCGTCCCAGGTGATGCCGAGGGCGGCAGCGGTCTGGCCACCGGCGTACACGGTCTGCCGGGCCCAGTCGCCGCCGCTCGGGGACGCGTAGTACACGCGGAAGTCGCCGGCGCTGTCGGCCGAGCGGTAGCGGTAGGCGACCTTCGGGGAGGAGCCGTCGAGGGTGAGCTTGGCGCTCTGTACCGCCGGGCCCGTGTAGGCGTTGTCGATGCTCCACTCCTCACCGGCCGTGAGTTCCTGGATCACATCGGACGTGGCCGGTGTCACCGGAGTGGTGACGGCCGCGCCCGTGCTGTCCGCGAAGGCGCCGGTCGCCGGGTCGTAGCGCAGGTAGGAGAGCTGGTGCCGGAAGGCGGTCGCCGGCGCCTTGGCCCACTCGTACAGGAGGTGCACCCGCCCGGCGGCGTCCACCGTCAGGTCGTCGGGGTACACGGAGCGGTTCAGTGCGCCGGCGAAGGTGGCGACCACACTCCACTGTGCGGCGGCGTTGTCCCAGCGGTACAGCCGGCCGGGGCGCTGGTCCGCCCCGGCGCCGACGCGGGCGGCCAGGTACAGGTCGCCGTTGGGCGCGGTGGTCACGACCGGGTACGTGATGGCCACGCCCTGGTCGGGCAGCTCGGCGGAGTGGTCCGTGACGTCCCCGCCGGGGGCCTCGGTGCGGAAGTAGCGCCAGGGGTTGGCGTGCATGGAGGTGAACACATGCAGACGGCCGCTGCCGTCGCGCGCGACGGACGGCTGGTTGTGGCCGTTGTCGTCGGGGAACTCGGCCTGCTGCCCGCTCCCGGCGAGCAGCGGCAGACGGCTCCACACACCGTCCGGGTCGCGCCGCGCGATGGCCGGGCGGTGCGTGGCGGCCGTCGCGCCGGGTTCGTTGAAGGCGAAGTACGTGTACTGGCCGCGGCCCTTGTAGGTGGCGGCAGGCGTCCACCAGGCGGCCTGGTTCGAGGTGTCCATCGTGTACGGGACCTTCTCGATCACCGTCGCCGCTGCCGCCGCACGGTCCGTGCTGTCGGCCTGGGCGATCGGGCCGGGCGTGAGCAGGGCGGCCAGGACCGCTGCCGAGGCGGCGTACGCGCGTGCCGTGGGACGTCGCAAGGTGAACTCCTTCGCGGGCGGGATGGTGGGGGAGCGGTTCGGCCCCGCGGGCCGGTCCGCTCCTCCGCTGCGCACCGGAATTTACAACAGATCCCATATCGTGAATAGAGATTGCACAATGAGGATTCTGAATACGCGTGACGGAAGCAGAGTGCGGGAATTGCGGGCATGGCGAAGGGCCCGGTGAAGGCCGTTCCGCCTTCACCGGGCCCCTTGCAGCCCTGCGCCGTCTCAGCGCTTGATGAGCGCGGCGACCTCCTCGCCGGCCTTCTTCATCGCGTCCTTCGGCTTCGACTTGCCGACCAGGACGGCCTGGACCTGCTTGGCCACGGCCTCCTCGATCTGCGCGTTCTGGGCGAACTGCCAGAACGGGCTGCCCGTCGCCGTCTTGGTGATCTTCTCGGTCCACTCGGTGGTGAAGGTGTCCTCGGCGACCTTCGGGTCGGCCAGGCCCGCCGTGGTGGACGGCGGCAGGGCCCGCGACGCGAAGTACTCGGTGGTGGTGGCGAGGTCGGAGGTGGTGTGCAGCGCGAACTGCGTGGCCGCCTCCTGCCCCTTGCCGTTGACGATCGCGATCACGCCACCCCACAGCAGTGCCTGCGGCGTGTCACCGGAGCGCAGCACCGGGCGCTGCATCGGCTGCATCGCGTCGGCCAGTGTCCTGTCCTTGGACTGGGCCGCGGTCACACCCTTGCCGATGACGGCGTCGTCGTAGAAGGCGGCCTTCCCCTGGCCGAACAGGGCGCGCGCGTCGAAGCGGTCCACGTCGGCGGCTATCAGCTTCGCGTCGTGCAGCTTCTTGTACCAGGTGACCGCGTCCACGGACGCGTCGTCGCCGATGGTGACCTTCTCGCCGTCCATCAGCGTGCAGCCGAAGGTCTGCATCCACGGGAAGATGTCCTTGAGCTGCGCGACCTTGGTGGCCGCAGCGTAGGGCACGACACCGCCGCCGAGCCCCTTCAGTGCCCGCAGCGCGTCCTCGAACTCCTCGATGGTGGTGGGGTGCTTCTTGACGCCGGCCTTCTCCAGGAGCTTGGAGTTGGCGATCACGCCGATCGAGCCGGTGTTCCACGGCAGGCCGTACTGCTTGCCGTCGTACACGCCGCTCTTCAGCGCCACATCGGTGTAGCCGCCCTTCGGGGCCACGGAACCGAGGTCGGCGAGCTTGCCCATCTGCGCCACCGCGGCGAGCCAGGCGATGTCGAGGTGCACCGCGCCGGTCGTCTCCCCGCCGCCGAGCTTGAGGGTCAGCTGGCTCAGGTACTCGTTGTACGGGTACGAGACCGCGCGGACCTTGGACTTCTCGGCCTTCTCCCAAGCGGCGACGATCTTCTCGATCGAGGGTCTGGCGGCCTCCTCGTTGAGCGACCACGAGGTGAAGTCGAAGTCCTTGGACTTCGTGTCGCCACCGTTGGAGGAGCTGCCGGAGCCGGCCGGGGACGGCGCGCAGGCGCCCAGCGCGCCGACGCCGGCCACACCGAGGGCGCCGATGCCGAACATGCGCAGCGCGCCGCGGCGGCTGATGCCAGAGGTGGTCATGGTGTCTCCATGGGGAGTGTACGGACGGGGAGGTGCGGGGGGAGGGTGCGGGCGGGAACCGCGGACCCGGCTCAGGACCGGGCCGGAGGGTTCCGCGGTCTCAGCTCTTGACCGAGCCGGCGGTCATGCCGCCGACGAGGTAGCGCTGCAGGAACATGAAGGCGACGACGACCGGGATGGACACCACGAGCGAGGCGGCCATGAGCTCGGGCCAGGCGGCCTGGAACTCGCCGATGTAGGTGGAGACGAGGCCGGGCGGCAGGGTCTGCTTCTCCTTGTCGGCCAGCGTCACCGCGAAGATGAAGTCGTTCCAGCCGCGGACGAAGGCGAACAGCCCGGCGGCGACCATCCCGGGTGCGGCCAGCGGGGCCACGATGGAGTGCAGCGTCCGCCACCGGGACGCGCCGTCGATGGAAGCGGCCTCCAGCAGGGCGTCCGGGATGGTGTCGAAGATGCCCTTCAGCATCCAGACGCACAGCGGCATCGTGAACGTGGTGAAGGACAGCACCAGGGCGGTGTACGTGTTCAGCAGGCCGAAGCTGGAGAACACCGCGTACAGCGTCACCAGCAGGAGCGCCTGGGGGAACATCTGGGAGGCCAGCACCATGTGCATCAGCGAGCGCCGGCCGCGGTAGCGGAACTTGGAGAACGAGTAACCCATGTACGTGGCGACGACCACGCTCAGGACCGCGGTGATCGAGGCCACGATGAGCGAGTTGAGCAGGTACTTGATGAGCTGGTCGTTCTCGGCGAGCGCCGTGAAGTTGCTGAAGGTGATCTCGGTGGGGATCAGCTTCGGCGGGAACTGGAAGGCCTGCTCGGGGCTGCTCAGGGCGGTGGCCAGCAGCCAGTAGACCGGCAGGAGCCCGAAGGCGCCGATCACCACGACGGCGGTCCAGGCGACGATCCGCGAGCGCAGCAGGTCCTTGCGCATCCGGGGCCGTGCGATGCGTCCGGCGGACGAGGCGGACGTCTTCAGCCGGTCGGTGCCGGGCAACGGGGTGGAGGTCGTGGACGTCATCGGGCGTCGCCCTTCCGCTCGGTGATCCTGAGGTAGACGGCGACAAGGATGAGCAGGAGCAGCATCCACAGACCGCCCAGCGCGGTCGCCCGGCCGATGTCGAAGCCCTTGAAGGCGGTCTGGTACACGGCGGTCGCGAAGGTCTCGGTGGCGCCGGCCGGGCCGCCGCCGGTGAGCACGTAGATGGTGTCGAAGTGCTGGAAGTTCCAGATGAACTCCAGCAGCAGCACGATCGAGGCGACCCCGCGCACCTGCGGCCAGGTGACGGCGAAGAAGCGCCGGACCGAGCCCGCCCCGTCGATCGAGGCCGCCTCGTGCAGCTCCTTGGGCACGGTCTGCAGACCCGCCAGGAGCATCACCATCATCCAGGGGAAGCTCGCCCAGGTCTTGGTCACGATGACGGCGAGCATGGCGGTGCCCGGCTGGCCGAGCCAGGACACGGACTCCTCGATGAACCCGGCCTTCATGAGCACGCCGTTCAGCACGCCGTAGTTCGCGTTGAAGATCCACATCCAGAGGAAGGAGACCACCACGCCCGGGATCACCCAGGGGAACAGGAACAGGCCGCGAAGGAAGCCGCTGCCCTTCAGTCCGGAGTTCAGCGCGAGCGCGAGCGCGAATCCGAGCACGAAGGGGACGATCGTCGCGCCGACGGTGAAGACCATCGTCTGCTTGAAGATCGTGAGGAAGTCGCCGTCCAGCCAGTAGGCGAAGTTCTCCAGGCCGACGAACTCACGGCCCGGCAGTCGCAGATCCTGCTTGAAGAAGCCGGTGAACAGGGCAGACAGCAGCGGATAGAAGATGATCGCGGCGAACAGGGCGAGCCCCGGTGCGGTCAGCAGCAGTGCGAACGCGCCGTTGGAGAGTCGTCCACCGGTCCGCTCGCGTCGTGGAGCGGCCTTCCGTGGAGGTGCGGCCGTACTCATGGATCAGTCCTCTCGAACGGGGCGGGAGCGGTGGTGCAGGGCGTGCCACGGTGGCTGCGTTCCGCAGGGCGGAGTCGATGCGGCCGGACGTGAGCCGTGAGCCGCGCCGTCCCGTGCGCCGGCCGAGGCCCTGTGTGAAGGTCATGCTGCCGCACTGAATACAAGTTGCAGCATGCGGGATCGTTCTCCATATGGTGCGAAGACGTCAACCCTTTTGGTCGGTGAATCGTCGGTTCTGTGCAGAACCGACGAGGTCGATGACCTGCCGCGGGCTCAGGCGGTGACCCTTGCCGACGGCATCGTTGGCTGCGCCGGAAACTTACAACACATCCCACTGACTGAACAGTAGTTGCACAATATGGATGTGATGTACGTTCATGGTCGCTCCGCTGTGGCGGAGAGAATCCGTGCTTCACACCGAGGAGGCCGCCCCGTGCGGGAAGAAGAGGTCCATTACGACATCGCCGTCATCGGCGGCGGCCTGGCGGGGACCTGCGCAGCCATCGCCGCGGCCCGGCTCGGCCGGCGCGTCGCGCTGGTCAACAACCGGCCGGTGCTGGGCGGCAACGCCAGCAGCGAGGTCCGCGTCTGGGTCTGCGGAGCCACCGCCCACGGCGTGCACCGCTGGGCCCGGGAGACCGGCATCATGGGCGAGCTGTACACCGAGAACCAGTACCGCAACCCCGAGGGGAACCCGTACTACTGGGACCAGGTCGTCCTCGACGCGGTCCGGGCGGAACCGGGCATCGACCTGTACCTCAACACCGACGTACGGGAGGTCGACGCGAGCGGCCCGGACGACGCGCGCGAGGTGCACTCCTGCACCGGCTGGATGATGGGCTCCGAGCGGCGCATCACCTTCCACGCCCGTCAGTTCCTCGACTGCACCGGGGACGGCCTGCTCGGCCACCTCGCGGGCGCCCACCACCGCATCGGCCGCGAGGCGCGCGAGGAGTTCGGTGAGCCCTGGGCGCCCGAGGAGAAGGACGAGGCGCTGCTCGGTTCGACCATCCTGTTCCACACCAAGGACGCCGGCCGGCCGGTGAAGTTCGTTCCGCCCGCGTACGCCCGTGACCTCACGACCACGCCCATCCTGCGCAACCGTGTGCTGCGCACCGGCGACAACGGCTGCGACTACTGGTGGATCGAGTGGGGCGGAGAGCACGACACCGTCCACGACAACGAACGCATCCGTGACGAACTCCAGGCCGTGATCATGGGCATCTGGGACCACATCAAGAACTCCGGCGAGTTCCCCGACGCCGAGAACATGACGCTGGAGTGGGTCGGCAGCCTCCCGGGCAAGCGCGAGTACCGCCGCTTCCTCGGCGACCACATGCTGAGCCAGCAGGACGTCCTGGAGCAGCGGCAGTTCGACGACCGCGTCGCCTTCGGCGGCTGGTCCGTCGACCTCCACCCGGTGCAGGGGATGTACGCCGACGAGCCCGGGGCCCGCCAGCGCTACGCGGACGGAATCTTCCACATCCCGCTGCGCTCCCTGTACTCGGCGAACGTCACGAACCTCCTGTTCGCCGGGCGCAACATATCCGCCACCCACATCGCGTTCGGTGCCACCCGCGTGATGGCCACCTGCGCCACACTCGGCGAGGCCGCGGGCACGGCCGCCGCACTGTGCGTCGCCGAGGGCATCGGCCCGCGCGAGCTCGCCGCCGAGCGTCCCGAGCTGGTGCGCCGCGCCCTGCTGCGGCAGGACGCCTCGGTGATCGGCCTGGGCGACGACGACCCCCACAACCTGGCCCGTGCGGCCCGGGTGAGCGCCTCCTCGTACCTGAGCCGGCTGGCGGCGGAGCCGACGCGGGACGCGCCCGGCGAGCCGTACCCGCTCACCCGCGACCTCGCGCTGCTGCTGCCGGTCGACCCCGCGCTAGACACGGTCGACCTGCTGGTCCACGGCGCTCCGGGCGAGCCGAGAGAGCTCACCGTGGAGCTGTGGGGCACCGGCCGCCCCGAGAACGCCGTCCCCGTCGACCATCTGCTCACGACCGCGGTGACCGTACCGGCCGACGGTCCCCACTGGGTCACGGCCCGTCTCGGCCACCGCCCGGACGCCCCGGAGAACGTCGTCCTGATCGTGCGCGCCTGTCCGGACACGGCACTGGTCCTCGTCCCCGTGCGCACCGACGGTGTTCTCGCGCTGCGCAGCAGGGTCGAGGGCGATGTGGCCGTCGACCACGACATTCCCGAGGAGGACGGCCAGCTGGTCCTGGAGTGGCAGGCCCGCGGACTGCGCCGGCGGACCTTCGGATTCCGTGCGGCCCCGGAGACCGCGGCGTTCCTGCCCGAGCGGGCCGTCGGAGGGTTCCAGCGCCCCTACGGGGGGCCGCAGATGTGGTCGTCGGAGGCGTTGGCCGACCCGGACCGGGCGGAGCAGTGGCTGCGCCTCGACTGGGACGAGGAGCGCCGGATCGGCGAGGCGCGTGTGGTGTTCGACGACGACGTCGACGAGTACCTCAACAACCTGCACCGCCATCGCACCCCCTTCGAGGTCATGCCGGAGCTGGTCCGCGACTACCGCGTCCAGAGCCGCGAGCCCGACGGCACCTGGCGCACGCTGCTGACGGTGACGGACAACCGCCGCCGCCACCGCGTGCACGAGCTGCGCGGTCCGGACGGCGGTCCCGTGAGTACCGGCGCCCTGCGTCTCGTGGTGGACGCGACGCACGGGGCGCCGCACGCGCACGTGGTCGCGTTCAAGGCGTACGGCGCGTAGGAGCGCGGCGAAGAGGGGGTGGGGCTTCACGGGGGCCGGGCGCCGCCCGAACCCCCCCGGGAGAGAGAGCGGGGCGAGGAGCGCGGCCGAGCGCGCCCC
>NZ_JBEOVJ010000030.1:0-87767 GCF_040295435.1 Streptomyces sp. NPDC002809 | reverse complement strand
CGAGCGTGTTCTTCAAGCTCGCCATCGGGGGAAGCGACCTCGGGGCCTTCCACACCTGTTCGGGGCTGGGTGCGGGACCGCCCGTTCCGGGTCGGCGGCCCGCTACTTCAGGCCGAAGGCCGCGATGATCTCCTGGTCGACGCCGAGGCCGCCCGGGGCCTCGGCGTGCGCCTTGAGCGAGACGGAACCGGAGGCGTTCTTCGGGGTCTTGAAGCGGGCGGTCCAGGAACCGGCCGCGTCCTTCTTCAGCTGCACCGCGCTCCAGGACCCGCCCTCGTCGTAACTGACCGACAGCGAGGCCTTGGACGCCTTCACGGCACCCTCCAGCCACTCCTGCGTGGTGGACGACAGACCGATCTCGGTCCACGAACCGGCCTTCACGTCACCGGCCAGGTCCGTGTCGACGTCGTAGTCCAGCTGAAGCATCGGGATGTCGGCCTGGTAGGGGCCGTTCTCGTCCATGGCACCCGAGACGAAGTCCCACTCGGTGTGCGTGCGGGTCGAGGACTTCCAGGTGGAGCCGTCACGCGTGGCGTCGAGCACGAAGCGGTACGGCAGCGGTTCGGGCGAGACGTCCCAGGCGTACCCGGCCCGGCCCGCGACCTTCTTGATCAGGGTGTCGCCCTGGTAGAAGGCCGTGCTGGTGGTGTCGTACTCGTCCTCCGGCATGGAGCCGGAGTGACCGGCGCCGGAGTCGGTCCACGCGGTGAAGTTGAACTGGATGTCGTTGTAGACGGAGCGGAACGGACCCCAGTAGCCGGTGCCCAGACGCGGGTGGCTGACCGGCGCGAACCACTCGGCGGAGTAGCTGCGGCCCGCCGCGTAGTCCAGCTCACTGCTGCGCATCTCGTGCGCGGTGCCGTGGTCGGCGTTGAGGACGGAGTGGTTCTCGTACCAGAACGAGTCGCCCGGGAGCGGGTTGACCCACTCGGTGCGGACCGTGGGGAACTGCTCGTACTCCTCGAAGCCGAGGCCGGGGCCGTAGTCGGGGATGTCGTAGCGGAAGCCGCCGCCGAGCCGGGTCCTGTCGCCGTAGAAGGTGTTCTCGACCTTCGCGAGCTGACGGGTGGACGGGGCGAAGGCGAGCGAGCGGTCCGGGATCGTGCCGTCGTGCCGGTCGACCAGGTCGTACAGGTAGCTCGCGAACTTCCGCTCGTCGACGGTCACCTTCCTGCCGCGCTGGGCGGCCTTCACGAGACCCTCGCCGGCCAGACGCTGCACGGAGGCGACCGGGATGGGGAGCGTGGTGCCGTAGGCCGCGTAGGACTCCAACAGCACGCCGTCGCCGGCGTTGACGACGAACAGCGCCTTCGCGCCCGCGGCGATCGCGGCAGCGGCCCGGTCGGCCGGAGCCACCGAGTCACTGCTGCGGATCACGACCGCCTTGCCCTTGACGTCGAGACCGGCGTAGTCGGCCGGCGCGCCGTTGCCCGCGAAGACGCTGCCGAGCTTGCGGCTGCTGTCCTCGGCGACGACCGAACCGCCCTGCACGGTGACGGGCACGTCGCGGCCGTCGGCCGTCAGGTCGATCAGCTTCTCACCCTGCCGCCAGCGCGTGAGGAACGAGAAGCTGCCCTGCGTGACCTTCTTCGTGGGGCTCGCCCACAACTGGTCGTACATCAGCGGGATCTGGAAGGCGTCGCGCTGGACGGTGCCGTCCGGAGCGGTCCGCGCCATGTCGTAGCGCAGCTGGCGCTTCTCGGTCTCCTTCGGCGTCTTCACGCTGACCTTGCGGGCCTTCGACGCGTCGAGCGACACCGTGGTCGCCTTGTCGAGGATGATCTCGGGAGCCGCGAGGAAGGCGACGGCCCTGGAGTCGGCGGTGTCGCCCTTGATGTCGGCGGCGGACCAGGCGGTGTAGTTGCCCGGGGGCAGCCGCAGTGTCAGGTCTCCCGGTACGGCGACCACTCCGAGGTTCGGGTCGCCGAGCTGGGCGATGACGACCTGGCCGTCCATCGGCTTGCCGTCACGGCCGCGGAGCTGGAGCGTCAGGTCGTAGAGCTCCTGCTCCTTGTTCAGCGCGAACCCGGTGTGGGCGACCGTGGCGCCCGAGGCGTCCTTCGCGATCACCTGCCCGGAGAACGTGGTGTCGTTCGCTACCTTCGACGGGTCCAGCGACAGCACCGCCTCGGCGGTCGAACCGGCCGGCACGGTCAGCTGCTTCACCGACAGCGTGTACGCGTCCGCGTCACTGTCCGTCGCCAGGTCCAGCGTCACGTCCCCGGTACCCGTGTTGCGGTACGTGATGGTCCGCTCGGCAACCGCGTCCGTGGGGCTGTGCGGCCAGTCGTACGAGGCGACCGCGACCGAACCCGTGGCCTCGATGGTGGTGTCGATGGCGGCCTTCACGTCCAGGCGGCCGGTCCCCTGCTCGTACGGGGTGTAGTCCGGCAGCTCCTTCGACGAGGTCATCAGCGCGTCCTTGATGCGCTGACCGGACCACTCGGGGTGACGCTCCTTCACGATGGCCGCGGCTCCGGCGACATGGGGCGTCGCCATCGAGGTGCCGTTCATCGACCGGTACATGCCGTCCACACCGGGCACGGCCTGCGAGGCGGCCGCGTTGATGCCGACGCCCGGCGCGGAGAGGTCCGGCTTGAGGCCGTACGAGCGGGTCAGCGGGCCCATGGACGAGAAGGCCGCACGCCGGTCCTGCTTGTCGACTGCGGCGACCGTGAGCGCCTTGTCCGCCGAGCCCGGCGAACCGATGGTCCCGGCGCCGTACGCGTTGCCCGCGGCGATCACGAACAGCGGACCGCCGTCGGCCGAGAGGGCGTCGACGGCCAGCGACATCGGGTCCGAGCCGTCGTCCGGGATGCTGGAGCCGAGGCTCATGGAGACGACGTCGGCGCCCTCCGCCTTCGCCCACTCCATCGCCTCGATGATGCCCGAGTCCGCGCCGGATCCCTCGTTGCTCAGCACCTTGCCGATGATCAGGTCCGCGCCGGGGGCGACGCCCTTGTTGAGGCCGTCCGATGCGGCGCCGGAGCCGGCGATCGTGGAGGCCACGTGGGTCCCGTGACCGTGCTTGTCCAGGACTTCCTCACCCGGGACGAAGCTCTTGGACTCCAGGATGCGGTCCTTGACGTCCGGGTGGGTCGGGTCGATACCGGTGTCGAGCACCGCGACCTTGGAGCCCTTCCCGTCGTAGCCCTCGGCCCAGGCCTGCGGGGCGTTGACCTGCGGGACGGAATCCTTCAGCGCGGCCTCGACACGGCCGTCGAGCCACAGCTTCGCGATGCCGTTGTCCAGCGAACGGGCCGTGGACGTCTTCGCGATGTCGTCCCAGAAGGCGCGCGCGGTGCCCTTGCCCGCCTTCAGCGCCGCACCGTGGATCGAGTCGAGGTCCCGGGTCTTCTCCGCACCGCGCGGAGCGACCGGCAGGGCGCGGCCCTTGGCGGTGGCGTACGTGGCGATCAGCGGAATGCCGCCGGTCCTCTTGTCGTCGTACCCCATCTTCGCGAGCGCGGTGACGTTGAACAGCCGGCGGTCCAGCTTGCCGGCCGCCAGCAGGGCGCTCGTCTCCTCGGGCAGGACGTAGATGTCGTCGCCGGCCTGTTGGATGTGGACCCCGCCGACCGCACCGTCGGGCCGGTCCACCGTGACGGTGTCCTGCTTGCCCACGCCGTCGGCGTAGTGGACGACGTCACCGGTGACCAGGGTGATGTCGTACTGGTGGACGGCGCCGGGGGCCTTCTCCCCGGCGCCGGTCGCGGCTTGGGCGGCTGCCGACGCGGTGCCGGCGGCGGGCAGGAGCGCGCCGCTGAACAGGGCGACCGACGTGGCGACGATCAGGGCTCTGCGTCCCGCGCGGGCGGGTCTCGCCCGGCCGGATGCGGATGAGGAGGAAAGTGTCATGCCCCTGATCTACCGGCAAAACTCTGGCTACGGGCGGGTTCATGCCTGGCGTGAAGCCGCCTTGGCGGCAAACCGCCTTGCCTGCAAGGGGTGTTGGGGAGCCGGTTTCAGGCCACGGACCCGATGCGCCCGGCCGGCGCAAGAGCGCCGCGGTGATGGATCGGGGTGTGGGTGCCGGTCAACGGGACACCGGTGCCGCCGCGCCGGTCGGCGACTATCTCGGCGGCGATCGACAGGGCCGTCTCCTCGGGCGTACGGGCTCCGAGGTCGAGCCCGATCGGCGAGTGCAGCCTGGCGAGTTCGAGTTCGGTGACGCCGGCATCGCGCAGCCGGTCGTTGCGCTCCAGATGGGTGCGCCGCGAGCCCATCGCGCCGACGTAGGCGACCGGCAGTTTCAGGGCGGCCTCCAGGAGAGGGACGTCGAACTTGGCGTCGTGCGTCAGGACGCACAGGACCGTACGGGCGTCCACCTCGGTGGTGGCCAGGTAGCGGTGCGGCCAGTCGACGACCAGCTCGTCGGCGTCGGGGAACCGCGCCTTCGTCGCGAAGACGGGCCGGGCGTCGCACACCGTGACGTGGTAGCCGAGGAACTTCCCGGCCCGCACCAGCGCGGAGGCGAAGTCGATGGCCCCGAACACGATCATCCGGGGCGGCGGGACGCTGGACTCGACGAGCAACGTGAGCGGCTGCCCGCACCGCGCCCCCTCCGCACCGATGGTGACGGTGCCGGTGCGGCCCGCGTCCAGCATCGCCCGGGCTTCGGCGGCCGCGGTGCGGTCAAGTTCGGGATGTCCGCCGAGGCCGCCCTCGTGGCTGCCGTCGGGGTGGACCAGCAGGGGCCGGCCGATCAGTTCGTGGGGCCCGTCGGTGATCCTGGCCACGGCCGCCGCCTCCCCCCGCGCGGCGGCGGCGAGCGCTGCGGCGAACACCGGCCGGGCGGGGTCGTCCGCCCTGACCGGTGTCACCAGGATGTCGATGACGCCACCGCAGGTCAGGCCGACAGCGAAGGCGTCCTCGTCGCTGTAGCCGAACCGCTCCCGCACGGTGATTCCGTCGTCGAGGGCCTGTCGGCACAGTTCGTACACCGCGCCCTCCACACATCCTCCGGAGACCGAGCCGATTGCCGTCCCGTCGCGGTCGACGGCGAGCGCCGCACCCGGCTGACGGGGCGCGCTGCCGCCGACGGCGACGACGGTGGCCACGGCGAAGTCGCGTCCCTGCCCGGCCCACCGGTCGAGCTCCTCGGCGATGTCCAGCATCTCGGTCTCCTCGGAGGGTGTGTGGGGAGCGGCCGGCGTCAGCTGACGCCGAGCCAGCTCTCGATCGGGTGCAGGGCGAAGTAGACGACGAAGATCACCGTCAGCCCCCACATGAAGGCACCGACCTCACGGGCCCGGCCCTGGGCCGCCTTGATCGCGACGTAGGAGATGACGCCCGCGGCCACACCGGTGGTGATGGTGTACGTGAACGGCATCAGGACCACGGTCAGGAAGACCGGGATGGCGACGGAGCGGTCGCTCCAGTCGACGTGCCGGGCGTTCTGCATCATCATGGCGCCGATGACGACCAGGGCGGCGGACGCCACCTCGGCCGGAACGATCGCCGTGAGCGGGGTGAAGAAGAGGCAGGCGGCGAAGAAGAGCCCGGTGACGACGGAGGCGAGCCCGGTCCGGGCCCCCTCCCCCACCCCGGTCGCCGACTCGACGAAGACCGTCTGTCCGGAGCCGCCGGCGACGCCGCCGATCGCACCGCCCGCGCCGTCGATGAACAGCGCCTTGGACAGGCCCGGCATGCGGCCCTTGTCGTCGGCCAGCCCGGCCTCCGTACCGACACCGATGATGGTGGCCATCGCGTCGAAGAAGCCGGCCAGCACCAGAGTGAAGACGATGAAGCCGACGGTCATCGCTCCGACATCACCCCAGCCGCCGAACTCCACGTCCCCGAAGAGGGAGAAGTCGGGCGCCGAGACCGCCGAGCCCCGGAGCTCGGGCGGGCCGCTGCTCCAGCTCTTCGGGTCGACGTCGGCGACCTTGTTGATCACGACGGCGACGACGGTGCCGACCACGATGCCGATGAGGATCGCACCGGGGATGTTGCGCGCCTGCAGCATGAAGATCAGCAGCAGGGTCACCGCGAAGACGAGGACGGGCCAGCCGGCGAGTTCGCCGGTCGGGCCGAGGGAGACCGGGGTGGCGGTGCCCTTCTGGACGAAGCCGGCCTTGTAGAGGCCGATGAGGGCGATGAAGAGCCCGATGCCCATGGTGATGCCGTGCTTCAGCGGGAGCGGGATCGCATTCATGATCAGCTCACGCAGCCCGGTGACCACCAGGAGGCAGATCACCAGTCCGTACATCACGCACATGCCCATGGCCTGTGGCCAGGTCATCTCCGGGGCGACCTGTGAGGACAGGACGCCGGAGACGCTGAGCCCCGCGGCGAGCGCGAGGGGGACCTTGCCGACGAATCCCATCAGCAGCGTGGTCGCCGCGGCCGCGAGCGCGGTGGCGGTGATCAGCCCGGGCTGGCTGAGGAGGTTGCCGTCGACGTCCTTGCCGCCGAGGACCAGCGGGTTGAGCAACAGGATGTACGCCATGGCCATGAAGGTCGTGACGCCGCCGCGCAGTTCGGTCGCGACGCTCGATCCACGCTCGGATATGTGGAAGTACCGGTCGAGCCACGATCTGCCGGCGGGGACGCGCGAGCCCGGGCCCGCGTCCTCCGCACCGGTCTTCGGTTCCACTGACTGCTGGGTCATGATGCCTGACTCCCAAGGTTCACAGGGGCACCCGCGATGAAGAATGGAGATGCGGGATTTGGGATGAGTACTCCGGCTGCACGACCCGGGGGACGGCCCGAGGCGAACTGTTCGTACGGGATGGGTGGAACGGGAACTGCCACTGCTGTGCCGCAGGGCATCAAGAGCCGCGAGCGGTGCGGAACTTGGGATCACCGGGCGGTGCGGGCGCAGAAAGTGTGACGTTCCCTGGGGCGCGCACCGCCCGGAGAGCTGAGGAGGAACCCGGGTCAGGTGCCGGTGAGGTGCTCGGGCCTGACCGGCGTCCTGTTGAGCTCCAGCCCCGTCGCGTTCCGGATCGCCGCGAGGACGGCCGGGGTCGACGACAGGGTGGGGGCCTCCCCGACGCCACGGAGCCCGTACGGGGCGTGGTCGTCGGCGAGTTCGAGCACGTCGACCGGGATGGTCGGGGTGTCGAGGATGGTGGGCAGCAGGTAGTCCGTGAAGGACGGGTTGCGCACCTTCGCGGTCCTCGGGTCGACGATGATCTCCTCCATGACGGCGATGCCCATGCCCTGGAGCGTGCCGCCCTGGATCTGGCCGACGACGGAGAGCGGGTTGAGCGCCTTGCCGACGTCCTGGGCGCAGGCCAGTTCGATGACCTTGACCAGGCCGAGCTCGGTGTCGACCTCGACGACCGCGCGGTGCGCGGCGAAGGAGTACTGGACATGGCCGTTGCCCTGTCCGGTGCGCAGGTCGAAGGCCTCGGTGGGGCGGTGGCGCCACTCCAGCTCGATGTCGACCGCCTCGTCCTCCAGCACGTCGGCCAGGTCGGCCAGCACCTCGCCGCCGTCGGTGACGACCTTGCGGCCCTCCAGGAGGAGTTCGGCGGTGGCCCAGGCGGGGTGGTACGTACCGAACTTGCGGCGGCCCATCTCCAGGACCTGCTCGCGCACGGCCTCGCAGGAGTTCTTCACCGCGCCGCCGGTGACGTAGGTCTGGCGGGACGCGGACGTGGAGCCGGCCGAGCCGACCCGGGTGTCGGCCGGGTGGATGGTGACCTGGGAGACGCCCAGTTCGGTACGGGCGATCTGGGCGTGCACGGTGACGCCGCCCTGTCCGACCTCCGCCATCGCGGTGTGCACGGTCGCGACGGGTTCGCCGCCGATGACCTCCATGCGCACCCGGGCGGTGGAGTAGTCGTCGAAGCCCTCGGAGAAGCCGACGTTCTTCAGACCGACCGCGTAGCCGACGCCGCGCACGACACCTTCGCCGTGCGTGGTGTTGGAGAGTCCGCCGGGCAGCGCCCGTACGTCGGCGTGCTCACCGGCGCTCTCCCACTGGCGCTCGGGCGGCAGCGGCCTGGCCTTGACCCGGCGCAGCAGTTCGGCGACCGGGGCGGGCGAGTCGACCCGCTGGCCCGTCGGCAGCAGCGTGCCCTGCTCCATGGCGTTGAGCTGCCTGAACTCGACCGGGTCCATGCCCAGTTCGGCCGCGACCTTGTCCATCTGCGCCTCGTACGCGAAGCAGGCCTGGACCGCGCCGAAGCCGCGCATCGCGCCGCACGGCGGGTTGTTGGTGTAGAGGGCGATCGCCTCGATGTCGACGTCCTCGACGACGTACGGGCCGACGGCGAGCGAGGAGGCGTTGCCGACGACGGCCGGGGAGGCGGAGGCGTAGGCGCCGCCGTCCAGCACGATGCGGCACTTCATGTGCGTCAGCTTGCCGTCACGGGTGGCGCCGTGCTCGTACCAGAGCTTGGCGGGGTGCCGGTGGACGTGCCCGAAGAAGGACTCGAAGCGGTTGTAGACCATCTTGACCGGCTTGCCGGTGCGCAGCGCCAGCAGGCAGGCGTGGATCTGCATCGAGATGTCCTCACGGCCGCCGAACGCGCCGCCGACGCCGGAGAGCGTCATGCGGACCTTGTCCTCGGGCAGGCCGAGGACGGGGGCGATCTGGCGGAGGTCGGAGTGCAGCCACTGGGTGGCGACGTACAGATCGACGCCGCCGTCCTCGGCCGGTACGGCCAGGCCGGACTCGGGGCCGAGGAAGGCCTGGTCCTGCATGCCGAAGACGTACTCGCCGCTGACCACGACGTCGGCCCGGGCCTTCGCCGCCTCCGCGTCGCCGCGGACGATGGGCTGGCGGTGGACGATGTTGGGGTGCGGTACGTGCCCGATGTGGTGGTCGTCGCGGCCCTCGTGGATGAGGGGCGCGCCGGGGGCGGTCGCGGAGGCCTCGTCGGTGACGACCGGCAGCTCGCGGTAGTCGATCCTGATCTTCGCGGCGGCACGGCGGGCCGTCTCCGGGTGGTCGGCGGCGACGAGCGCCACCGGTTCGCCGTGGTGGCGGACCCGGCCGTGGGCGAGAACGGGGGTGTCCTGGATCTCCAGGCCGTAGTTCTTCACCGCGGTCGGCAGGTCGTCGTAGGTGAGCACGGCGTAGACGCCGGAGGTGGCGAGCGCCTCGGAGGTGTCGATCGAGACGATCTCGGCGTGCGCGACGGTGGAGCGCAGGGTGTGGCCCCAGAGCATGTCCTCGTGCCACATGTCCGAGGAGTAGGCGAACTCGCCGGTGACCTTCAGGATGCCGTCGGGGCGCAGCGTGGACTCGCCGATGCCGCCCTTGGTCCGGGTGCCCTGGTTGATGTTGGTGGGGGAACCGCTGACGCCCATCGTCTAGACCGTTTCTTCCGCGCGGGCGGCCGCGAGGCGGACCGCGTCGAGGATCTTCTCGTAGCCGGTGCACCGGCAGAGGTTGCCGGAGAGCGCCTCGCGGATGTCCGCGTCGGACGGCTCCGGGGTGCGCTCCAGGAGCTCGTCGGCCGCGACGAGCAGTCCGGGGGTGCAGAAGCCGCACTGGACGGCTCCGGCGTCGATGAACGCCTGCTGGATCGGGGAGAGTTCGCCGGTGTCGCGGGTTTCCTCGGCGGACGGCTTGGCTTTCCATCGCTGCGCCGTGTCGACCGTGACGCCGCAGGCTCCTGAGGCGCAGCCGGTGCCGGGGTGGGCCTCGGAGCGGTGGGCGGCGAAGTCGGCGAGACCTTCGACGGTGACGACGTCGCGGCCCTCGACCTGGCCGGCGGCGACCAGGCAGGAGCAGACGGGCACACCGTCCAGGCGGACCGTGCAGGAGCCGCACTCGCCCTGCTCGCAGGCGTTCTTGGAACCGGGAAGGCCCATCCGCTCACGCAGGACGTACAGGAGGGACTCGCCCTCCCACACGTCGTCGGCCTCGTGCCGGCGGCCGTTGACCGTGAAGTTGACGCGCATGATCAGGCAGCTCCTTCGGTGCTGCGGCCGTTGCCGCGGTACGACTCCCAGGTCCAGCCGAGGGTCCGGCGGGCCATGATCCCGACCGCGTGCCGGCGGTAGCTCGCGGTGCCGCGCACGTCGTCGATCGGGTTGCAGGCCGCCGCGGCGAGCGTGGCGAACTGCTTGGCGATCGAGGGCGTGATGATCGTGCGGCTGTCCCAGAACCCGCCCTCCTCCAGCGCGGCGTTCAGGAAGTCCTCGGCCTCCTTCGCCCGTACGGGTGTCGGGGCGGCGGATCCGATGCCGGTGCGGACCGTGCGGGTCTCGGGGTGCAGGGCCAGGCCGAAGGCGCAGACGGCGATGACCATCGCGTTGCGGGTGCCGACCTTGGAGTACTGCTGCGGCCCGTCGGCCTTCTTGATGTGCACGGCCCGGATCAGCTCGTCCGGCTCCAGGGCGTTGCGCTTGACGCCGGTGTAGAAGTCGTCGATGGGGATCAGTCTGGTTCCGCGGACGGATTCGGCCTCCACCTCGGCACCCGCGGCGAGCAGCGCCGGGTGGGCGTCCCCGGCGGGCGACGCGGTGCCCAGGTTGCCGCCGACGCCGCCGCGGTTGCGGATCTGCGGCGATGCGACGGTGTGCGAGGCGAGCGCCAGACCCGGCAGCTCGGCCCGCAAGTGGTCCATGATCCGGCTGTACGGGACCGAGGCACCGAGCCGTACGCTCTCCCGGCCCACGTCCCACTCGGACAGCTCACCGATGCGGTTCAGGTCCAGAAGGTACTCGGGCCGACGGTGGTCGAAGTTGATCTCGACCATCACATCGGTGCCGCCCGCGATGGGCACAGCCGTCGGGTGCTCGGCCTTGGCGGCGAGCGCCTCCTCCCAGCTGGCGGGGCGAAGGAAGTCCATGGGTGGCTCTCTTCTTCTCAATCGGGTCGTTCGCCGGGAATGTCGTTCGTCGGGCTGGGGACGGCCGGCCCTCTCCTGGTCGTTCCTGTGTTGTTCACGCGGTGTGTGGCCCAGTACACAAGCCCTGCTCCACCTGGTGCAGTCACCGAAACCATGAAGGAGTTGGCTGGTCTCCACGCTCGTCTTGTAGATTCGAACGAATGGCGGGGATCGGTGACCTCACCGCAATACCCAGTTTTCACCCGCACCAACGAATGAGATCGGCGGCGACGAGATGCGGCTGCGCGCACTGCTGGAGACCGACGCGCTGGGCCTGCGGCTGCTCGGCGGCGACGAGGAGCTGGACCGGTCGGTCCGCGGCGTGATGACCACCGACCTGCGGGACCCCAGCCGCTACCTCTCGGGCGGCGAGCTGGTGCTGACCGGGCTGGCGTGGCACCGGGACGCGAAGGACTCGGAGCCGTTCGTACGGATTCTGTCGGGGGCCGGGGTCGCCGGGCTCGCGGCGGGTGAGGCGGAGCTCGGTGCCATCCCGGACGATCTGATCGAGGCGTGCCGCCACCACCGGCTGCCGCTCTTCGCCGTGAACGAGACCGTCGCGTTCGCAACGATCACCGAGCATGTGGTCCGCCAGGTGTCCGGCGAGCGGGCGGGCGACCTGGCCGCGGTGGTGGACCGGCACCGCAGGCTGATGACCTCGGGCCCGGCGGGCGGCGGCCCCGAGGTGGTCCTCGATCTGCTCGGCTCCGACCTCGACCTGCACGCCTGGGTGCTCTCGCCCACCGGCCGGCAGATCGCGGGCGCCGGTGCGCCGCTGTCCGGACCGGCCGGCGCGGAGCTGGCCGGGCTGCATCTGGCCGCGGTGCGCTCCGGCCGCCGCGCCCCGCACCGGGCCACCGTCGACGGGGTGACGTATTCACTCTTTCCCATTCGCAACCATGGCAGGGGCGCTGTGCCGGCCTCCCGCGATGTGCGGGAGTCGGTGCTCTCCGACTGGCTGCTGGCAGTCGAGGCCGACGCGGGTGACTGGTCGGCCGCCCGGCTCGACCTGCTCCAGGGCGTCACCCAGCTGATCGCGGTGGAACGGGACCGGCGCGACGCGGCCCGCACGGTGCGCCGCAGGCTCGCCCAGGAGGTCCTGGAGCTGGTCCAGGCCGGTGCACCGCCGACCGAGATCGCCGCCAGGCTCCGGGTGGCGGCCCCGGTCCTGCTGCCCGGCCTCGGAAGCGCGCCGCACTGGCAGGTGGTGGTGGCCCGGGTGGAGTGGACCGAGGCGGACGCGCCCGGCGGCACCGGCTCCGGGATCGCGGGCGGCCCGGTCGCCCAGGCGCTGCTGGAGGAGATCCTGGTCGACCCGGCCGTGACCGGGCCGGATTCCGCGGACCGGATCGCGGTCGCCCACACGGGTGACGAGGCCATCGCACTCGTACCGCTGCCCGCCCTCTCCGGCGCCCGGCCGGAAGCGGACGAGGCCGGCGAGGAGGCCCCGGCGGACGGCCCCGCGCTGCACGCCGACGCCCTGCTGGCCGCCGTGCGCGCCCCGCTCTCCGCGGGCCTCGCCGACGACGGCCGGCTGACACTGGGTGTCAGCGCCTCCGTGCATTCACCCGAGGGGCTGCGCGGCGCCCTGGAGGAGGCCCGGCACGCCCGCCGGGTGGCGGCGGCCCGTCCGGGACGGGTCTGCGCGGCCGGCCACCACGAGCTGGCCTCGCACGTGCTACTGCTGCCGTTCGTCCCCGACGATGTGCGTCGCGCGTTCACCGCACGGCTGCTCGACCCGCTTCGCGACTACGACCTGCGCCACCGCGCGGAGCTGATCCCGACCCTGGAGGCGTTCCTGGACTGCGACGGTTCATGGACCCGCTGCGCGGCCCGGCTGCACCTCCACGTCAACACGTTGCGCTACCGGATCGGGCGAATCGAGCAGTTGACGGGACGTGACCTTTCGCGGCTCGAGGACAAGCTCGACTTCTTCCTCGCCCTGCGTATGAGCTGACGCCCCGGGGTCCACGGCGGCTATCACAGGCTCCCGTTGATTGTGAAAAGTTTCACCTGACATTGCCTCGACCTCTTGGCCCGGCGTGCCTTTCCGTGCTGTGATGCGGCCAGACTCAACAGCTCGATGGCGCGCTCGGGGAGGGCAATGTGGCGCATACCGCCATGTCTGGTTCCGGAACGACAGCAGATGACGATCCGCCGCTCCAGACAGCGGTATGGCGGCTGCGGTCACGCGCCTGCTGGACGGACGCCGCGGCACTGCTCGAACACGACGCCACCACCGACCCGGCCGCGGCCCTCCAGCGCACGGCGCTGCTGACCGAGCGGTGTCTCTACACCGGGCAGGGCTGGACCGACGCGGAGGACGCGCTGCGCACCGCCGAGGCCATGGCCCACGACGACGCCGAGCGCGGGGCCGCCGCCTGCGAGCGCGGCTATCTGGCGTACGCCTCCACCCTGCTCGGCGTACGGGACCGGGCCGACGAGGCACGGGTGGCGCTGAGCCGCGCCGCGGCGCTGCTCGCCCCGGCCGCCCCGGGCCGCCCACTGCTCGACTTCCGGCGGGGACTGATCGCCCAGAACATCGCCGACTCACCGCAGGCCGCCCGCGCCGCGTACCGCAGGGCCCACGCGGGAGCCACGGCCCAGGGAGACGCGCTGCTGCTCTCCTCCACCTGGCGGCATCTGGCCCTGATCGCCCTGCGCGAGGGCGAGTTGGCGGAGGCCAGGCACGGCTTCGCCGAGTCCCTGCGGATAAGGGAGGAGCTGGGCTACCTGGTCGGGACGGCGCCGGCGCTCATCGCCATGGCGGACGCCGAACCGGAGCCCGAGGCGGCCACCCGGCTGCGTGCCGAGGCGGGCAGGCTCTTCCGGCTGCTCGGCGGCGTACCGACCTGGCTGGCGCCTCACCTCGACCCGCCGGGGCCGGAGACGGCCGGGGCGAACTGAGCGCGGCCGGTCGAGGACCGTCAGGCACGGTCCTCGGCCGGGTCGCCGGGCTTCCAGCCCGCGTCGCTCCACTCGGGGGTAGGCGTCGGACGCGGCGGAGCGGGCGGCGGGTTCGGCCCGCGGTTCGGGTTCTGCGGCACCGCGGCGGTGGGATTCCCGTCCGCCCCGCCGCCGTCGCGCCGGGGCGGCACGACCGGGGATTTCAGCGGTGCCGGCTTCCTCGTCGGGGGCGCTGAGACAGCTGCCGCAGCGGAGGCGGAGGGGGGCGCCGACGCGGACGGGGTCGCGGCAGCCGACGCGGTCGCCGGCGGCGAAGGCGTGGTGGAATCCGCAGGTGTACCCGCGGGGCTCGCGGTCGGGGAGGGCGTCGCGGGAGCCGGCGTCCCAGGAGGCCTTCCGTCGGAACCGCCCGCATCGGAACAGCCTGCCGCCGCCAGCGCCAGTCCCAGCACCACCAGCAGCACGGACGCCCCTCGCGGCCCTCGCTTCCGCATCATCCCCGCCCCCTCGAAAACGATCATGCGATGAGAAGCACAGAGTACCCACAGCGATCCGTGGCGGCGGCGGCCCTGACGGGGGAGATCAGCAGTCAGCGCCGGCTGCGGCCCGGAGGAGAAGCGCCGCTGGTCAGCACGGCCGGCGGCCCGGAGGAGAAGCACCGGCCGTGAGCGCGGGCGGCGGCCCGGACGGGAGAGATCGGCGGTCCCCGGCGGCGGCCCGGACAGGGGGAGGTGAGCAGTGAGCGCCGGCGATCCGGACAGGGGTCAGCGGTCCGCGCCGGTGAAGTGTTCGCGCACCAGTGACTGCACGACGGACAGGTCCTCGGCGATCAGCGCGTCGAGCAGCGCGGCGTGCTCCACCGCGTCGGCGAGGAGGTCGGCCCGGCGGGTGGCCGGGTTGTGCCCCAAGGGCCACTGGGATCGGCGGTGCAGCTCGTCGGCGACCATCACGAGTTGCCGGTTGCCGGAGAGCGCGAGAACCGCCCCGTGGAAGGCCCGGTCCGCCTCCGCGTAGCTCGCCCGGTCGCCGACGGCCGCAGCCGCGACCGTGGCGTCGGCCAGCGGGCGCAGGGCGCACCAGCCGGCCGGCGGGACGGTGCGGGCGAGCCGCAGCATGACGGGGACCTCGATCAGCGCCCGCACCTCGGCCAGCTCGGCCAGCTCGCCCGGCCCGCGCTGGGCGACCCGGAAGCCGCGGTTCGGCACGACCTCGACGGCCCCCTCCACGGCCAGCTGCTGCATCGCCTCGCGCACAGGAGTGGCGGAGACCCCGAAACGGGCACCGAGCGCAGGGGCGGAGTAGACCTGCCCGGGGATCAGCTCGCCGTCGACGAGGGCGGCGCGCAGGGCGTCCAGGATCTGGCCGCGCACTGAGTGCCGCTGCACCACGGCCCGGGGGGCGGGCGGCTCGCTGTGGGTGTGCTCGCCACGGGCCTGCTCGGGCACCCGGAGGGACGAGGAGGCGGTCATGGGCGCGGCGGACGCATGCGGTGTCCACGCGTCCTCACGGGCTCTGCCCTGCTCCACGGAGACCTCCTCGGCCGGTCGCGGGCGCGGCTCGCGTGCACGGCGCCTCGTGTGCACGATAGGCGGAGGAAGCTGCAGTTCAAACATCGATCGCGTCGGGTAAGGTAAGGCTAACCTGCAAACGATCGCGATTCGGTGGTCCCTGCATGACCCTGCCCACTCTGCTCCCCGGCACGACGACCTCGGCTGTCACGGACGCGTACGCGCGCCTGGCCGAGGTCTTTCCCGGGCTGCGCGCCGAGGTGCTCACGGACGGCGAGCCCGCCCCCGGCGGCACCGGCTGGGTGGGCGCCCACGAGCTCGCGGCGGGGGGCGGCGGACTCGACGCCTTCCTCGCCTGGGACGACGCGCAGGTGCTGCGGGACTACGGACAGCAGGCCCGGCCCGACGTGGTCGCCGGCTTCGGACTGCACCGCTACGCCTGGCCGGCCTGCCTGCTGGTGACGGTGCCGTGGTTCCTGCACCGGCGGGTGCCGCGGATCCCGGTCGAGAACGTCGCCTTCCAGCGGGCGCTGGGCCATCTGGCGGTACGGGTGGAGGAATTCGCCTGCCTGCCCGGCGATCCGGCGGCGGAGCTGCCGGGCGCGCGCGTGGTGGCGGACGAGGCCGCGCTGCGCGCAGAGGTGCTCGCGTCCGTGGCCGAACACCTCGGCCCCGTGCTCGACGGCTTCGGCCCGCGGATGCGGCGCGGCAAACGCGCCCTGTGGGGCATGGCGACGGACGAGGTCGTCGAGGGTCTCTGGTACGTCGCCCATCTCCTCGGCGAGGAGCGGCGTGCGATGGCCGAGCTGGAGGCGCTCCTGCCGGGCACCACGAAGCCGTACGTCGGCACGGCGGGCTTCCGGGAGCTGACCGGGCCGGACGGACAGTCGCTGCCCACCCGGGACCGGGCGAGCTGCTGCATGTTCTACACGGTGCGCCCCGAGGACACCTGTGTCACCTGCCCCCGCACCTGCGACGCGGACCGGGTCCGGAAGCTGACGCCCGCCCCCTGATCCGCACCGCCCGGAGGGGTGGCACGGATCAGAAGCCCGCGCCGCCCGCAGTGTGGCGCGATATGAAGATCCACACCGCCCGCACGAGTGACGCGAAATCGAACGCAACTCCTCTCCGACCTACGGGTATTCGACCAGATCGCGGATATCCGTCGACTCCGCCACCCCTTTGGCGTTCTCTTGCCCCGAAACCGCCTGGACCCGAGGCAATCCCCGGCACGATAGTGGCCGAAATGCCCTATCGCGATGCAAGGGATCGTGCATGAGACTGACCGACATATCGCTTGACTGGCTGCTTCCGGCCGCCGTGCTGCTGGCGGGGGTCATGGCGGCGGTTGCGGTGGTCGCGCGCGGCAAGCGCGCCTCTGACACATCCGCGGCCGACGACACCTGGGAACGCAGCGAGGACCGGCGCAGACGCAAGGAGGCGCTGTACGCGACCGCTTCGTACGTTCTGCTGTTCTGCTGCGCCGCGGTCGCGGCAGCGCTCTCCTTCCACGGGCTCGTCGGCTTCGGTACGCAGAATCTCGGCCTCTCCGGAGGCTGGGAGTATCTGGTGCCGTTCGGCCTCGACGGGGCGGCGATGTTCTGCTCCGTGCTCGCTGTCCGCGAGGCCAGCCACGGCGACGCGGCGCTCGGCTCACGGCTGCTGGTGTGGACCTTCGCCGGTGCGGCCGCCTGGTTCAACTGGGTGCACGCGCCGCGCGGCCTGAACCACGCGGGCGCTCCGCACTTCTTCGCGGGGATGTCGCTCTCGGCGGCCGTGCTCTTCGACCGGGCGCTGAAACAGACCCGGGTGGCGGCGCTGCGCGAACAGGGCCTGGTGCCCCGTCCGTTGCCGCAGATCCGGATCGTGCGGTGGCTGCGCGCACCCCGGGAGACCTTCGGCGCCTGGTCGCTGATGCTGCTCGAAGGCGTACGCACGCTGGACGAAGCGGTCGACGAGGTGCGCGAGGACCGCCGGGAGAAGGAACAGAACCGTCTCCGCCGAAGGGACCAGGAGAAGCTGGACCGGGCGCAGATCAAGGCCCTGAACCGGCAGAACCGGGCCTGGGGGCGGGTCGGCCGGGGCGGCGCCCAGGTGGACGTCCAGGCCATCGCCCCCGCGACGGGCTCCGCGCAGTCCGTCGCGGAGCCCGCCATATCCGAGCCGGGTCAGCTGCCCCTGCGACCCCGGCCATCCCTGCAAGCCGTGAACGGCCCGAACTCCGGGGGCGTCCCTGAGCTGGGTGCGACCGATCCAAGAGCGGTCGACCTCACCGCCGAGGACGACACCCAGGCACTGCCCAGGCTCGACTCGCTGGAGCAGAAGCTCAAGGCACTGGAGCAGCAGTTCGGCTGATGTACCGGCCGGCGACTTGCGGAACACGGCCCTGACGATCCGAACGGACCGTCAGGGCCGTTCGCCGTCCAGCTCGAACCAGACCACCTTGCCCAGCGCGTGCGGGCTGATTCCCCAGGAGTCCGCGAGGCTCTCCACCAGGACCAGTCCCCTGCCGTGCGTACCGTCGTCGGCGTTCGGTACGTGCGACACGGGCATGCCCGGGACGAAGTCCCTGACCTCCACGCGAAGCTTCTGCGGCGCGACACTCACGGCGACGACCGCTCCTTCGTCCGTATGGACCAGCGCGTTGGTCACGAGCTCGCTGAGCAGCAGCTCGGCCACCTGCGCAGGCTCCTCCTTCCATCGATATCGCAGTAATTCCCTTACCGCTCCCCGTACTTCCGCGACGGCCGCCAGATCGGCACGGCCGACTCTGCGATGCAGTCGGGCCAAATCCTGACGCCCCATCGTCTCCCCCGCCCACACAGTGAATCGCCCCCTGTCATCGAAGGTGCTCACGCAATGCATGCCCCGCCTACGCGCTGTCACGCTTGCGGATGCGTCACGAGGAGGGTGATTCCGGCGACTCCCCGGCGGCGGTCGTGCCGGCCTCAGGCCCGTTTGTAGTAGTAGCCGTCGGCGTGGGCGGCGCCGACGTTGTGCTGGACGCCACTGCCGTTGAGCGTGAAGTACGACGCGTCGAGCGTCGCGTAGCAGTAGCCGGGGTTGGCGCCGACGAGCTTGGCCGTGCCGACGTTGATCCGGCTGTTGCCGTTCGCCGTGGAGGTCACCTTGGCCTCGTACGGGCAGTTGTTGACCGGGAAGTCGGTCAGGCGCACCACGCCCGACCCGGAAATGGTGATGGTGCCCGGCTGACCCACGTTGTAGGCGTCGCCGTACTTCCAGGTGCCCGCGAACGAGGACGGGACCGTACTCCCGCCCCCCGATCCGCCCGTGGAGCCCGAAGTGCCGCCCGAGCCGGTCGTGGTGGACCCGGAGGTGCCGCCCGAACCGCTCGTGGCGCCCGAGGTGCTGTCCGAACCAACACCGGTCGAACTGGCGCTGTTTGAGCCTCCACTACCCGAACTCCCGCCGCCCGTGGCATCGGTGCCGCCGCCGGAGGAGCCTGCTCCGGAGCCGCCCGCGGCGGACGTACCGCCGCCGTCCGGAACTCCCGCACCGCCGACCGCGCCTCCGGCGGCCCCGCCGCCATCCCCGTCGTCGCCGTCCTTCCCGTCGCCGTCCTTCCTGCCGTCGGCCTGGGGGCTCTTGTCGCTCCGGGGAGGCGTGCTGTGCGGTGCCGACGGCGACCCCGGCACCGAAGGGGCTGTCGCACCACTGGACGGGGACGCGTGGCTGCCGGCATCACTGTCGCCGCCGAACGGCTGCAGAACCGCCAGCGTGCCGCCGCCCCCGCCCAGCACCACGACCAGGGGAACGGACACGATCCACGGGCGGCGTCGCCCGTCCCGCTTGCGCTTCGGCTCGGCCGTCCCGCCGACGGATCCGGCCGCGGAGACGTCCACCGGCGCCCGCAGGTCGACCGTCCCGCGGTCGGCGCCCTCCTGTCGCACCGGCGCCGCCTCCGCGTCCAGGAGCCGCGCGGACTGACGCGCGAGGTGGCCCACCACTCCGGCCGGCAGCCACGACGCCCCCGCGGCAGGGCCCTCACCGCCGCGCTCCGCCAACAGCGTGTCCACCGAAGGACGTTCGGCGACCGACTTGGCGAGCAGGCGGGTGATCAGGGCGCGCAGACCCTCGTCCCGGACCTGATCGATCTCGGGCTCTGCCTCGACGATGTGGTACATCACCGCGTGCTGGTTGCTCACCCCGTTGCCGAACGGAAGGGTGCCGGTCGCCGCGTACGTCAGCACACAGCCGAGGGTGAACACGTCGCTCTTCGGGCCCGCGCTCTCGCCGCGGATCTGCTCCGGAGCCATGAAGCCGGGTGATCCGATCACCATGCCCGTGCTGGTGAGGAGGGAATCGACGGACGTCTCGGCGGCGCGGGCGATGCCGAAGTCGATGACCTTGGGGCCCTCGACCGTGAGCATCACGTTCGAGGGCTTGAGGTCGCGGTGGACGATGCCGGCCGAGTGGATGTCCCTGAGTGCGCGCAGGAGTCCGTCGGCAAGGGCGAGTACGGACGCGGAGGGAAGCGCGCCATGGCCCCGGACCACCTGCTCCAGGGAGAGGCCGGGGACATAGCCCGTCGCCACCCAGGGGTACTCCGCGTCGGGAGCCGCGTCCAGAACGGGCGCGGTGTAGCGCTCGCCCACGCGCCTCGCCGCGTCGACCTCACGGCGAAAGCGGGCCCTGAACTGGGGGTCCGCGACATGCTCCGGGTGCACCACCTTGACCGCGACCGTGCGGCCGCCCTCGGAACGGGCGAGGTAGACCCGGCCCATGCCGCCGGCGCCGAGTCTGCCGAGCAGCAGGTAGGGGCCGATGCGGACCGGGTCGGTCGCGGCCAGGGGCTTGATGCCGCCGTCGAGGTTGTCCTCGGTGTCCTCGTGGTCACCGTCGTGCACGCTGGTCATGTTCGAGTACTCCCCCGTGAGTCCCGCCGCGCAGCCCCGTGGGACCGCGACCGACGCCTGAAATCTCCATGCGCAAGCGTCACTTGGCGCAAAGGTGTTCAGTCTGAGGCACAACACGCAAGGATTGGAACTGCTTCCGGAAATAGTTCTGGAACATTCTTCTACTCTGTTCTCCGCGGGCGCGTCCACGAGGAAACGCCGGATCCGGGAGCTGGGGCGGCATCGATGAGTCCGAAGCAACAACGCGGCGAGGCCACCGCAGCGCACGTACTCGACTGCGCACTGGACATCTACGCGTCGGACGGCGAAGCCGGACTCACTCTGAGCGCGATCACCTCGGCCAGCGGCGTCAGCGCTGGAAGCATCTACCACCACTTCGGCAGCCTCCAGGGCGTGGTGGTCGCTCTCGCGCAGTCCTGGCTGGGCCGCCTCCTGGGCGAACTGGGCGGGGAGCTGATGCGGGCGGAGGACGCCCGCACCGGTGTCCACGCGGTGGTACGTGCCTACCTGCGCTTCATCCAGGTCCACCCGGACGCGGCCCGGCTCATGCACTCGGTCACCGTGGACCGCGAGATCACCGCACGCGCCCGCCAGATCCGCGGCGCGCAGCAGGCCCGGCTGGCCCCTCTCGCGGCCTGGCTGCGCGCCCACCAGGAGGCGGGCCAACTCGTGGACCTCCCCCTGCCCGTGGTGGAATCGCTGATCCTTGGCCCCGTGACGGGCCTCGCGCGCCGCTGGCTCTCGGTCGGCGACATCGACATCGAGGAGGCCTCCCGGACGGTCCCGGAACGTATTTGGCGCTCCGTCAGCCCCTGACACGCGGTGCGCGCTCCGGGCGTGCGCCCACTCGTCCGGAACGCGACGTTTACCTCCCGCTCGGTTAACTTCACAAAAATTCACCCTTGTTGGCGTTGACGGGACCGTATCTACGCGCGTCATCATGGTGGCTATGCGAATCCCCCCACGGATCACCACGCTCGGCGGCATCGCCGCCCTCCTGTCCGTCCTCTTCGTCGGCGGCCCCGTCACAGCGACCGCGACAGCCGCCACCACCTCCGTCGGCAGCATCTGTTACTCCGCGCTGCCGTCCCAGGCCCACGACACCCTCGACCTCATCGACGCCGGCGGGCCCTTCCCGTACGACCAGGACGGCACCGTCTTCCAGAACCGCGAAGGCGTGCTGCCCGGGCAGGGCACCGGCTACTACCACGAGTACACCGTGATCACCCCTGGCTCCCCGACCCGCGGTGCCCGACGCATCGTCACCGGCGAGGAGGTCCAGGAGGACTACTACACCGCCGACCACTACGAGACCTTCGACCTCGTCGACCACGACTGCTGAGCCGCACCCCCGGTCCGGTCCGCGCCGTAGCCCCCCACCTGCGGCGCGGATCACCGGAGCGAGGCACTTGTACGCTTCCCCCATGACCGTGACCTATGTGATCGACGGCTCCGAGGTCACCGGCCCGGAGCGCTTCTGGGACGTGATCGGCGAGGCGGTGAACGGGCCCGGCGGCTATTTCGGCCGTAACCTCGACGCCTTCGCGGACTGCCTGAGCGGCGGGATGGGCACACCGGACGACGGTGACTTCGTCATCGAGTGGCGTGACCACGCGCTGTCGGCGCGCGCGCTGGGCCACGAGGAGACCGCACGGTATCTCCTCGCAGTCGCCGGACGGGCCCATGCGAGCAACCAGGAGCGTCTGCACGCGGAGTCGGCCCGGGCGGCCGAGGGACTCGGCCCCACTCTCTTCGACCGGCTGGTGGAGATCATCCGGGAGCGGACGGGACCGGACACCCTGCGACTGCTCTGAGACCGCTCCGGGCGCCACGGGCGCGGTGATCCGCACGCGTGACGCCCGGTCCGGAATCAGTACCGCGTGGACACGTTCACCGCGCCGAAGTCCTGCACGGCGTACAGGCTGATGTAGTGGGCGCCTTCAGCCGGGTTCTCGACGGTCAGCGTGTGGCTGTTGCCGCTGCCGGTCGCCCGGGATGTGTAAGCACCTGTCGTGGCCCAGCCGTTCGCGTTGTAGTAGAGGTCGGCGTCGCCCGTGCCACCGCTCGTGGTGATCTTCAGCTGGGCGGTGCCGGCAGGCACGTAGACGTACAGATAGGAGTAGTTGCCCCGCGTCGCCTGCTGTCCGCTCCGGGTGCAGTCCTGGCCCAGCTCGCGCACGTCGCCTGCCGTGCACTCGGCCGGCGGTTCGGTCGGCGGGTTGGTGGTGCCGCAGCTGCCGGCCGCGCACGCCGTCAGCCAGGCGTTCCAGTCGGAGTCGTAGCGGCTGCCGATGGTGGAGGTGAGCAGGGTGCGGGCACCGCTCCAGTCACCGCTGCGGTAGAGGCCCAGCAGCCGGTCCACATCCGCTCGGTGCGACTGGAGCATGTAACGGACCGCCAGATAGCCCCAGTTGTAGATGCGCGTCTGGTCGGCGTTCTCGTAGGTGGTGTCGAACAGGGAACTCAGGGGGTAGGTGTGTGAGCCGGCCTGGGTGACGGCGTCGTCGTAGACGACGTCACGGTAGGAGTAGGAGACGTACTCCGCGAAGCCCTCGACCCACCAGATGGTCGGGGTCCTCACACCCGCTTCGAAGTCTCCGGCCATGTCGAACCGGCCGTCGAGGTAGTGCGTGTACTCGTGGTTGAGGTTCCAGATCTGGAAGTCCGGGCGCACCCATTCGGCCTCGTAGGCGATGAACCGCGGCTGGTTGCCGGCCGCCGCCGGGTCACCCTCCAGGTACATGCCGCCGTTGTTGGTGTCGATGCCGTAGATGGCTCCGGCGTAGGTCCGGTAGTCGGTGCTCGAATCGAAGACGACCACCTCGATGGTGGTGTTGTTGTCACCCGCGACGGGTCCGCTGTCCCGGGCCACCTCGTGGAAGTAGGCGTCCTGGCCCCGCAGGCTGGTACAGGCTGACGCGAGGTCGGCCGAGGACATCTGCTGGGCCAGGATGCGGATGCTGTCGCTGCAGGTGTGGTCGACGGGAAGAACGGCGCTCCTGATCCGTGCCGCCAGGTCGCAGGTGCCGTACGCGGCGCAGCCTGCCCGGTCGTAGTAGTCGGTCATCTCGGCCAGTCCGACCCAGAGTGGAGCGGTGGGTCCGGTCAGCGAGCTCCGGCCGAGCAGGTCGATGACAAGCGGACGGGCCTTGGGCCGCAGCGGCTCCTCCTGGAGGAACCGCCCGAGTTCGCGTCCCGCGTTGGAGGTCAGGTACGAACGGTCCGTGCCCAGCAGGGCGAGGTGGTCGCGGGCGAAGCCTGCGAGCGAGTCGAGCAGGCTCGGGTCGGCCTGGACCGCGCTGACGAACGCGGGCAGCTGATGCCCCCGGAAGGTCACGGTGTAGACGTTGTTGACCGCGTTGAGCATGTACCAGGAGCTGTCGTACGAGGAGTTGTAGCCGGCGAGCATCCTCTTGACGATGTACAGGTAGCGGTCGTTCTGCTCGGCGCTGTCGATGAGCGTGACGGCCTCGGCCAGGGTCTCGCCGTTGGCGTCCGTGACGTCGCGCGAGTGTGCCGAGGCGAAGAAGGCGTCGAGCCCACCCTGAATGGCGGTGCGCAGTGGGGCGCCGTAGCCACCGACGGTGCCGGGGTCGTAGTACTGCACGTAGTAACCGGCCCGGAGGAAGAGCACCAGCTGCGGCATTCCGGTGCTGCTGTCACCCGGGTACGCGGCCGATCCGTCGCGCAGGGCATCGGCGACGGCGACCATCTGGGCCTCGCGGAAGGCGAGGTAGCCGTCGTTGCCCTTGACCCCGAAAAGGGTGTTGACGCAGTCGGTCGTCGACGACTTGATCTGCTGGACCAGGGCGCTGCCGGTGCGGCTCGTGAAGTCGGCGACGGAGCACGCGGTGGCCTGGGCGAGTCCGGCCGCCTTCGCGGCGGAGCGGGCCTTCGCCCGCATCGACGGGGCCGGGTGGCTCGGCGCGGCGGCGCGCGGGTCGTCGTAGTCGCGCTTCAGCGCGTCCACCGAAGCGGTCTGCGGGGCCCGGTCGTCGGGCTTCAGGGCTGCGCCGCCTATGTGGCCGGCGTCCTCGACGGGCGCGGTGAGGGCCTGCGCGGCAGGGCCGCCCGGCTCGGGCGCCTCGGGGCCAACGGCCTTGTCCGCGGCGGCCCTCACATGGGCGGCGGCCGGTGTGGAGGGCCGGGGCTCGGCGGCCCGGCTCGGTGCGGCGAGCATGCCGACGCCCAGACAGGCCGCCAGGGCCACGGTGGACAAGCCGGTGAATCTCTGTCGAACCGTTCGGTTCTTCACGTGCCGCCTCCCAGCGGTGGGGTGCCGCGCGACGTTGCGCGGTGTGGGGGATGGTGCGGTCGAGGCCTCGGGCGACCGGGCCCGGCTCATGACATGAGCACGACCTCAAGCGCGACCGTCTGTACAATGGCACATGTCACATGTTCTTCGGAAGGAGCTGTGCGCACATTCATCTGCGCGCCAACTCCCCTCCGTGGCGCCCCGCTTGCGGACAATGGCGGTTCGGCCGAGGAGTTCCGAGTCGAGGCACGAGTCGAGGTTCGAGTCGAGATCGATCGAGATACGAGTCGAGGTTCGACGCACCTTGAGGCAGTGACTGGGGGATGATCCGCTGCGTGACGAAGGATGCGGGCTCGGGTGCGGGCTCGAGTGCGGGCTCGGGCTCGGGTGCGGCTGCGGGTGCGGGTGCCGACGTGGACGAAGTCCGGGATTGGGAGGCACGGTTGGGCTGGGCTTCGAACTCGTAACCGACGATCCCGTCGAACGGTCCGCGGCACTGGTCCGGCTCGGCGATGCCCAGGACCCGGCGTGCCAAGAAGTGGGGCACGAAGCAGAGCCTCGTCCGGGACGTGGCGGCCGCCGACCACGGCCGGACGGTCAAGACGAAGCTCACCGACCTGGTCGAGACCGTCGTTCAGAGGCCTACCGCTGCAAGGACCGCGAGTACGTGCGCGTCGCTCGAGCCGTGGACAGTGAGGATCTGCGCTGCAGGCCGGAAACCGCCGCTCGGTCCGACACCCCACGGGCACGCCGGCTATGTTCTCTGGCTCCTCGACCGCCCCGAGGTGCCCAACACGATCCACGTCCGGCAGAGCTGGATCGCGGCCGGAGCGAGAGAGTGAAGCCGCTCTCCGGTGGCTCTCCGTCCGTGCGGCGCCCTCGATCGCCCCGGAGCCCTGCGCGCTGTCGTGACGGATGCCTCGGCGTCTGTGTCCGTGCCGGCCGAAGGGCTCGTCGAGGGATTCCTCGGCCTCTGGTTCGTACACGGGCTCGGCCGGTGCCGGGGAGCGGCCCGTGGCCAACTCCTGCGACACGCGGGGCCGGAGGCGTGCTGCCGGCGCCCGGGCAGGGAGTGCGCGAGCACCGGCGCCAGGGGCCGGACGGCGGCCGAGAGATTCGGCGAGGACGCGGGCGGGAGGTGGAGGTGGAATGGAGGTGGATTGGAGGTGCGGGCAGCCGCCCGAAGATCTCAGGCCTGGACGGCCGGCGCCTCTTCGTGCGCCTCGCCGGCACGCTCGGCCCCGCCCTGGCTGCCGTCGGCCCACAGGGACCGGACATGGGACATATGGGCGAGCATGCAGGCCTCGGCCCCCGGGGCGTCACCGGCGACCACCAGGTCCAGCAGCTGTACGTGTTCCTGCGCGGAGGCGATCAGCTGCCCGGACTCGGCCAGCCGGTTCAGGCCGAACAGCCTTGAGCGCTTGCGCAGTTCGCCGACCTCCTCGACCAGCCGGCGATTCCCGGCCAGTGCCAGCAGGGCGAGATGGAAGCGACGGTCCGCCTCCAGATAACCCAGGATGTCGTGCCGACGGGCCGCCTCGACGATCTCCAGCGCTACGGGCCGCAGCGCCTCCAACTCCTGGGTGAGGCCCATCCGCGCGATCCTGCCCACGGTGGGTACCTCGATCATGGCGCGGAGTTCGGTGAAGTCGTCGAGGTCCTGCTCGGTCAGTTCGGTGATCCGGAAGCCCTTGTTGCGGACGGCCTCGACCAGGCCCTCACGGGCCAGGTCGAGCATCGCCTCGCGGACGGGCGTCGCTGAAACACCGAACTCCGAGGCGAGCGCGGGCGCGGAGTACACGGTCCCGGGCTTCAGCTCGCCGGAGATGAGTGCCGCCCGCAGTGCGTGCGCCACCTGGTCACGCAGATGCTCCTGCGCCGAGATCACGTTGAGCGACGTCAGGCGGGCCATGTCTGTTCCTCCAGCACCGTGCGGAGCCCAAGAATACAATGTGACGTTGTCCGTTGCGGACTGGGCGGCTCACAACAGGAAGCCCTCGGGGAACGGGTCGGCCGGGTCGAGGAAGTACTGTGCGGTCCCCGTGATCCAGGCGCGGCCGGTGACGGTGGGGACGACTGCGGGCAGCGTTCCCACGGTGGTCTCGGCGACCAGCCTGCCCGTGAACTCCGTACCGATGAAAGACTCGTTGACGAAATCGGCGCCCAGGGCGAGCTCACCCCGCGCGTGGAGCTGGGCCATACGTGCGGAGGTGCCGGTGCCGCACGGCGAACGGTCGAACCAGCCGGGGTGGATGGCCATGGCGTGCCGGGAGCGGACGGCATCCGAGCCGGGGGCGATCAGCTGGACGTGCTTGAGCCCGTGGATGGCGGGGTCGAGCGGGTGGACCGGGCGGTCGGCGGCGTTGACCGCGTCCATCAGGGCGAGCCCGGCGGCCAGCAGCTCGTCCTTGCGGGACCGGTCGAACGGCAGGCCCAGGTCTTCCAGACGGACCATGGCGTAGAAGTTGCCGCCGTACGCGAGGTCGTAGGGCACGGTGCCGTGGCCGGGGACCTTCGCCGTGAGTCCGAGTCCGGCGCTGAAGGCGGGGACGTTGGTCAGGGTGACGGAGGTGGCGACGCCGTCCTCGACCCGGACGTCGACGCTCACCAGCCCGGCGGGAGTGTCCAGCTTCACCGTGGTGACCGGTTCGGTGACCTCCACCATGCCGGTCTCCACCAGGACGGTGGCCACCCCGATGGTGCCGTGCCCGCACATGGGCAGACAGCCGGAGACCTCCATGAACAGGACCCCGAAGTCGGCGTCGGGCCGGGTCGGTGGCTGGAGTACCGCCCCGCTCATGGCCGCGTGGCCGCGCGGCTCGTACATCAGCAGGGTCCGCACCGGGTCCCGGTGCGCCATGAAGAAGGCGCGGCGTTCCGCCATGGTGGCGCCGGGCAGCGTGCCGATGCCGCCGGTGATCACCCGGGTGGGCATGCCTTCGGTGTGCGAGTCGACGGCGTGGAAGACGTGACGCGTGCGCAAGTTTCCCCCTCGGTCGTCCGGCCGGTCCGGTAGGGCGTCCGGCCGGCGGGTCCGGTGTGTGCTGACGGGTGGGCGGGAAGTTCAGTCGAGGCCCTCGGCGAGCGCCTTCTCAGTGGCCGCGCGCACGGCGGCCAGGGCCCCGTCGCCGAGCGGCAGGCGCGGCGGCCGGGTCGGTCCCCCGTGCCGTCCGACGATGTCCATCGACGCCTTGATCGCCTGGACGAACTCCGGCTTGGAGTCCCACCGCAGCAGCGGGTGCAGCCGGCGGTAGAGCGGGAGCGCCGCCTCCAGGTCGCCGGACACGGCCGCCCGGTACAGCGCGACGCAAGCGGCGGGCAGCATGTTGGGACAGCCCGCGATCCAGCCGACGGCACCCGCCAGGGCGAGTTCCAGCAGGACGTCGTCGGCGCCGACCAGCAGGTCGAGCCCCGGGGCCTCTTCGGCGATCTCGTAGGCCCTGCGGACGTCACCGCTGAACTCCTTGACGGCGACCACGGAACCGTCGGCGTGGAGCTGGGCGAGGAGCCGCGGTGTCAGGTCGACCTTGGTGTCGAACGGGTTGTTGTACGCGACGACCGGCAGGCCCGCGGAGGCGACCTCCGCGTAATGCGCACGGACCGCCGCGTCCTCGCACGGGTATCCGTTGGGCGGCAGCAGCAGGACGGAGCCGGCACCGGCCTCGGCCGCCTGCTCCGCGCGGCGCCGTGCCTGGGTGCTGTCGTAGGCCGAGACGCCGGGCATCACCCTGGCTCCGTCCCCGGCCGCCTCGACGGCGACCCGCACGACCTGGTCGCGCTCCTGGTCCGTGAGGGTCTGGTACTCCCCCAGCGAGCCGTTCGGCACGACCCCGTCGCACCCTTCGGCGACGAGGTCGTGCACATGTGAGGCGTACGCGTCGAAGTCGATGGACCGGTCCTCGCGCAGGGTCAGGGGCGTGGCGACCATGACGCCTCGCCAGGGGCTGGTGCGTGCAGCGGTGTTCTTCGTCATGCGGGCTCCGTAAGGTGTTGTGCGGCCCGGGAGGGCCGGATGTGGCTTATGTGGGCTTGCCTTCAGTGGCTCCCAAGGAGTGGCCGTCCGGCTCTCCGGGGCGCCCTGGCTGCTGATTGAGATGTGCGCGCTGTGTGCGGTCGCTGATTACGGAGCTGACGGCGGAGTGTTCCTCGGGCCAACGGAGTTCTGTTGGAGCTGAGGAGGAGCGAGTGAGCGAGCGACGCGCCCGTGTCTGGGCCGGCATCGACGCAGGCAAGGGCCATCACTGGGGTGCGGTGGTCGACGAGACCGGTTCGACCTTGTGGTCGAAGAAGGTCGAGAACGACGAGGCCGCGATCCTTAATGCGCTTGGGGAAATCCTGGAGCTCGCCGACGAGGTGTCGTGGGCAGTGGACATCTCTGGCACGGCATCCGCCCTGCTGCCGGCCCTGCTCGCCTCGCACGGCCAGCAAGCGGTCTACGTGCCAGGCCGCACCGTGAACCGCATGTCCGGGGCATACCGCGGAGAGGCCAAGACGGATGCCCGGGACGCCTACGTCATCGCCGAAACTGCACGCCACCGAAACGACTTCGCAACCATCGCCGTGCTCGCCCAGCTGGCCGCCGACCTGGCGCTGCTGACTGCCCACCGTTCGGATCTTGTCGCCGACCGGGTGCGGATGATCAACCGGCTGCGAGACGTGCTCACCGGCGTTTTCCCCGCCCTGGAGCGAGCTTTCGACTACTCGGCCCACAAGGGCGCTCTGGTGTTGCTGACCGGCTACCAAACCCCTGCCGCGATCCGCCGACGAGGCCCGGCCAGGCTCACCGCATGGCTGGCCAACCGCAGCGTGCGATCCGCCGACGAGGTCGCGGCGGCGGCCCTGGAGGCTGCCCAGGCGCAGCAGACCGCGTTGCCCGGCGAGGACGTCGCCGCCCAGATCGTGGCCGACTTGGCGGCGGAGATCCTGGCGCTGGACGACCGGCTCAAGCGGATCGACAAGCAGATCCGCGAAACGTTCCGCCGTCACCCGCAGGCCGAGATCATCGAGTCCCTGCCAGGCATCGGTCCGATACTTGGGGCCGAGTTCGTTGTCGCGGCGGGCGACCTGACTGCCTACGCAGACGCCGGGCATCTGGCCTCTGCTGCTGGCCTCGTCCCGGTTCCACGCGACTCGGGTCGTCGCACCGGCAACATGCACCGACCGAAGCGATACAGCCGCCGCCTGCGGCGGGTGTTCTACCTGTCCGCGCAAACCAGCATGACGCGCGAAGGACCGAACCGGGACTTCTACCTGAAGAAGCGCGGCGAGGGCTGCAAGCACGTCCAAGCCGTTATCGCTCTGGCTCGCCGACGGGTCGGAGTCCTGTGGGCCCTGTTGCGTGACGACCGGGTGTTTACCTCCGCTCCGCCGGTCGCACTGGCAGCTTGATTTCAGCATTGAGACTCCTTGAAAGGTGCGGTGAAGGTGGGAGAAGGCAGGCCGCGCCGTGGGATGCACGTCCTCACGTGTCATCAGGGCGGACGACTCAAGGACACGTCCTCACGTGTCATCAGGGCGGGCAGCGCGGGCGAGTACGGACAGAGGGACCGGGCAGGCGAGCGGCCGGCGGTCGGGGCTGCCGGTCTCCCCTGCGCAGCCTGCGAGTTCCCGCACGGCGAATCCGCACGTCCGGCCCTGGCACCAGCCCATCCCGGCCCGGGTGAGGAGCTTGACCGTGCGGCTGTCCCCGGCACCGAGTTCACCGACAGCCGCGCGGATGGCGCCCGTGGTGACCTCCTCGCACCGGCAGACCTCGGTGTCCGTCGTCGTCCAGCCGGTCCAGCCCGGCCCGGGCCGGTGCACGGCACCCATCAGCCCGGCAAACGCGCGCATCCTGCGCCGGGCCCGGCGCAGGGCCGCCGTGCGTGGCGCGCCCCGGCCGCCGCGTGCGTCCACGACCACGGAGTGGGCGGCCAGTTCTCCCTCGGCCAGGGCGAGACGGACGCCGCCGATGCCACCGGTCTCGCCCGCCGCCCAGACTCCGGGCACGGTGGTGCGCAGTTCCTCGTCGAGCTCCAGCGCGGCCGAGCCGTCCGCGGCGCACCGGGTGGCACAGCCCAGCCCGACGGCGAGGTCCAGCTGGGGCACGAGGCCGTGCCCGACGGCCAGGGTGTCGCACTCGATCCGGCGCCCGGTCCCGGGCAGCGGACGCCAGTCGCGGTCCAGCCGGCTCACCGTGACGCCCTCCACCCGGTCCGTGCCGTGGACGGCGGTGACCGCCCGGTGCGTCAGCAGCCGGACCCGGTGTCGCGCCAGCGCCACACCGTGCCGGGCCCCTTCGGTGAGCCTGCCGGGGTTGGTGGCCAGCACCATCGGCGCGCGCCCGTACGCCGCATAGCCCGAGGCCTCCACCAGCGCGGGCACCCGGGCGCCCGCTCGGGCGAGGGAGACCGCGACGGCCTGCAGCAGCGGTCCGCTGCCTGCGACGACGATGCGCCGGCCCGGCAGCACCAGGCCCGACTTCAGCATGGCCTGCGCCCCGGCCGCTCCGACGACCCCTGGCAGGGTCCATCCGGGGAACGGGAGTTGGCGCTCGTAGGAGCCGGTCGCGACCAGCAGCCGGCGGGCGACCAGTGTGCCGGCCCCGTCCCGGCCGTCGGGTCCGGTGACCGCGTGCAGGGTCCAGTCCGGTCCGCACCGCTCGACGGCCCAGACGTGGTGGCCGGTGAGGTGGCGGATCCGTCCCGCCGTGCGGTGCCGGTCGAGCCGTGCGGCGAGAGCCGCGAAGTACGCCCAACGGTGGTGCAGTTGCTCGGGGCGGGTGGCACCGAGCCCCGGGGCGGGGGCGCGGTAGTACTGGCCGCCCGGCGCGTCCGCCGCGTCGAGCAGGACCACGTCGAGTCCGCCGTCGGCCGCTGTGACGGCGGCGGCCAGTCCGGCGGGACCGGCACCCACCACCGCGAGTTCGGTGCGCGCGGGCCGGGCGGCGGACGGTTCAGCGGACGGGACCGGCATGTCCGTTCCCCTCCTGCGTGGTGACGGCGTCACCGGGACCGGCGGGCAGCAGGCAGGCCCGACGGTTGGGCCGGCCGTTGACAGTGGCCAGGCAGTCGAAGCAGGATCCGATCCCGCAGAAGGCACCCCGTGGCCGTCCGCTCACCCGGGTGGTGCGCCAGGTGACGACGGAGGCGGCCCAGAGAGCGGCCGCGATGCTCTGGCCGGGCAGGGCCCGGACCGGGCGTCCGTCGAAGGTGATCTCGAAACCGGGGCCGGGATCGGCGCCGGCCAGGCCGACCGGGGTTCGTGCGGCCGTACGTTTGCGGGGACGTCTCACCAGGGCTCCTGCTCGGTCGGCGGTTGGCGGTTGGCGGTTAGCGATTGGTGGTTGGCTGTTGGCTGTTGGCTGTTGGCTGTTGGCTGTTGGCTGTTGGCGGTACAGGTGTCCGGACGCTCCCGGACGGGTCGGGGGCCTCGAAATATCGGGGTATCGAGGTATCGAGGTATCGAGGCCTGTCCGGGTGTACGGCGCCACAGTGGCGGCCACGGAGGCTGTCGGTGTGGCCCCGGGCCGGGCGGTCAGCCTCCGGAACCGGAGCGGGGGTCCGCGTCGAACCGGTCCGGGCGGAACGGCTCGGGGTCGAGGGCCGGTTGCTCCCCTCGGATCGCGGCGGTGATCAGCACGGCCGTGGCGGGCGCCAGTCCGATGCCGGCGCCCTCGTGGCCGCAGGCGTGGAAGAGGCCCGGCACCCGGCGGTCGGGCCCGATCGCCGGGAGGTGGTCGGGCAGGTAGGGACGGAAGCCGTGGTAGGCCCGCAGCACCCTGGTGTGGGCCAGTACCGGGAAGAGCGCGGCCGCCGCCGCGGCCAGCCGGCCGACCACGGGGACGGACAACGTCCGGTCGAAGCCCACCCGTTCACGGCTGGCACCGATCAGGACGGGCCCGGCCTGTGTGCCCTCCACGACGGGAGAGGTCTGCAGGGCGGCCGAAGCGCTCGACACATCGGCCACGTACTCCGCCGCGTACACCTTGTGCCTGATCAGCGGCGGCAGCGGCTCAGTCACCAGGACGAAGCCGCGCCTGGGCAGCACGGGCAGTTCGGCACCCGCCAGAGCGGCCAGCTCCCCGCCCCGTACACCCGTCGCGTTGACCACCGCAGGGGCGAACAGCTCGCCCGCACGGGTCCGTACGCCGCGTACCGCGCCCGTCGGTCCGGTCAGCACGGCCGTGACCGCCTGCCCCGGGTGGAGGATCGCTCCGGCGTCGCGGGCCGCGCGGACGAGGTGGGCCGCGGCCAGGGCCGGCTGGACCTGGGCGTCCTGCGGATAGAGGAATCCTCCGGCGAGCCCGGAGGCCAAGTGCGGTTCGAGCAGGTTCAGTTCCTCGGATGCCACCGCAGTGGCTTCGACTCCTGCCGCCCGTTGCCCTGCGGCGGTCGCGGTCAGGGTGGCCAGCGACTCGGGACCTGCCGCGACGACCAGCCCACCCTTCTGTTCGAACTCGACTGCGGAGGGCAGCAGTTCGGCAAGCTCGCGCCAGAGCGCGGCGGACAGGAGCGCGAGGTCCAGCTCCGGGCCCGGCACCTTGTCGGAGACCAGGAGGTTCCCCTCCCCCGCGCCGGTGGTGCCGCCGGCGACCGGCCCGCTGTCCACCACCGCGACCGAGAGTCCGGACCGGGCGGCGTAATACGCGCAGGCGGCGCCGACCACTCCGGCGCCGACGACGACCACGTCGAAACGCTGTCTCGTGAACACGGCAGTAATATGTCACATTGCTCTGGGGTCGCCAAGAGGGCGTCAGACACCTAGATCTGACGCCCCGTCATTCGATTCGGCAGGGCCTCCTACGGGCGGGGCATGTTACGCAGGTTGGACCGGGCCATCTGAACCATCCGGCCCACGCCACCGTCCAGCACGATCTTGCTGGCGGAGAGCGCGAAGCCCGTCACCATGTCCGCGCTGATCTTCGGCGGGATGGAGAGCGCGTTCGGGTCGGTCACGACGTCGACCAGGGCCGGCCCCTTGTGCTTGAAGGCGTCCTTGAGGGCGCTCTCCAACTGCTTGGGCTTCTCGACGCGGACGCCGTACGCCCCCGAGGCCCGTGCCACGGCCGCGAAGTCGGGGTTCTTGTTGGTCGTCCCGAACGACGGCAGTCCCGCGACCAGCATCTCCAGCTCGACCATGCCCAGCGAGGAGTTGTTGAACAGTACGACCTTCACCGGCAGGTCGTACTGGACCAGGGTCAGGAAGTCCCCCATCAGCATGGTGAATCCGCCGTCCCCGGACATCGAGACGACCTGCCGGTTCCGGTCGGTGAACTGCGCGCCGATGGCCTGTGGCAGCGCGTTGGCCATGGAGCCGTGACTGAACGAACCGATCACCCGGCGCTTGCCGTTCGGCGTCAGATAGCGGGCGGCCCAGACGTTGCACATTCCGGTGTCGACGGTGAAGACCGCGTCCTCGTCGGCGAGTTCGTCCAGGACCGAGGCCACGTACTCCGGGTGGATCGGGACGTGCTTGTCGACCTTGCGGGTGTACGCGCTGATCACGCCCTCCAGCGCGTCCGCGTGCTTCTTGAGCATGCGGTCGAGGAACTTGCGGTCGTTCTTGACCTTCACCCGCGGGGTCAGACAGCGGAGCGTCTCCCGGACATCGCCCCAGACCGCCAGGTCGAGCTTGGAGCGGCGTCCCAGGTGTTCGGGGCGCACATCGACCTGGACGATCTTCACATCGGTGGGGAGGAAGGCGTTGTACGGGAAGTCCGTGCCGAGCAGGATGAGCAGATCGCACTCGTTCGTGGCCTCGTACGCGGCGCCGTAGCCGAGCAGCCCGCTCATGCCGACGTCGTACGGGTTGTCGTACTGGATCCACTCCTTGCCGCGCAGGGCGTGGCCCACCGGGGCCTTCACCCGTTCCGCGAACTCCATCACCTCGGCGTGCGCACCCGCGGTGCCGCTGCCGCAGAACAGGGTCACCCGTTTGGCCTCGTCGACCATCCGGCAGAGCTTCTCGATCTCCGCGTCGCCGGGCCGCACGGTGGGCCGCGAAGTGACCAGGGCATGTTCGACGGACTTCTCCGGCGCGGGCTGCGAGGCCACGTCGCCGGGCATGGAGACGACGGCGACGCCGCCCCTGCCGACCGCGTGCTGGATGGCCGTCTGGAGCAGCCGTGGCATCTGCTGGGGGTTGGAGATCATCTCGTTGTAGTGGCTGCACTCCTGGAAGAGCAGCTCCGGATGGGTCTCCTGGAAGTAGCCGAGTCCGATCTCGCTCGACGGGATGTGCGAGGCGAGCGCCAGGACGGGCGCCATGGACCGATGGGCGTCGTAGAGGCCGTTGATGAGGTGCAGGTTGCCGGGGCCGCACGACCCGGCGCAGGCCGCCAGCTCGCCGGTGACCTGCGCCTCGGCGCCGGCAGCGAACGCGGCCGTCTCCTCGTGCCTGACCTGGATCCAGTCGACGTCCGGGTTGCGGCGGATCGCGTCGACGACCGGGTTGAGGCTGTCGCCGACCACCCCGTACAGGCGTTTTACGCCCGCCCGGGCGAGGATGTCGACGAACTGCTCCGACACGTTCTGCTTGGCCATGGGTGCGCACTCCCTCTGCCTGTGCTCCGTGGACGTCCGACCGTCCGACTGTCCTGGTGCCGGAGCACGAAACCCCGGCCGGACGGATTCTCCGGAGTCCATCAACCCATGGCCGGGGCGGTTACGCCTCCCAGACGCCGACCGCCGTCCTGTCGTCGGCGTACCCCGTCACCCTGAGCTGGGTGTCGGCCAGGAACGCGCCGAGGCCGGGTGCCCGGGCCGGTGTCCAGCGCTCGGCGAGTTCCTCGGCCAGCGCCGGCTCACCGCGCAACGGCTCGGCGAGACCGGGGCTGCAGAGCAGCAGGGTGTCGCCCGGCCGGGCGACCGACGCGCGGAAGCGGAACGGCTCGGCGGGCGGCGGGGCCGGGTCCTCGGTGTACGGGGGCGGGGCGGTGGTGACTCCCAGGTCCATGGTCAGCCGGTCCCCGTCGGGCCCGCTCCCGGGCGCCGCCGAACCGTAGCCGACCACGGCCTCCCCGGTCTGCGGCACCATCGGTTCGAGGTCCTGCCAGCTGCCCTCCCTCAGCCGGAAGAGCCCACCGCCCCCCACGCCGAAGAAGACCCGGGTACGGCATTCGGGGTCGGCGGACAGCAGGAGACAGCGCAGACCCGCCGTGTACTCGTGCGGTTCGCGGCCGAGTTCGGCGGCGCGGGCGCGCAGCTTGCCGTAGCTGCGGTCGGTGAGCCGGTGCAGTCCGGATCTGAGGTCGCCGCGGCGGCCCGCTCTTATGTCGTCGGAGAGGCGGGCATGGCTGCGCCCGACGGCTTCGCCGATCCACCGGCAGGCGTCCGCCGCGGCCAGATGCGCGCTCTCGCACGACCGGTCGCCACCCGCGACGGCGACGAGGACGAGCGCGCGCTCCGCGGTGCCGAACCGCGCGGTGAGCAGCGCGTCGCGCCGCAGTTCCCCCCGGAAGCGGGCGGAGTCACCCCGTACGGAGGCCGCCCGCAGGGTGTACGTGCCGTACCTGGCACCGTCGAGCACGGTGTCGGCGACGAGGCCGCCCAGCCCGCGCGGGTCGCTGGCGGGCAACCCGGTGGGCTCGGCGTCGTACGTGGGCGGCCTCGCACCCACGTGGGCGACCGGGGGATGCGGCGCCGTCGCCTCCGGGACGGGGGCCGGTCCGGTGACGGGCGCGGGCTCGTCCGGACGGGCCCCCTCGGACCGCTCGACGACGGGGCGCCTGGGCAGCGGCGGCACCGCCCCGTCCGGCACGAGGGGCGGGCGGGACACGACGGTCGGCGGCTCGGCGGGCGGCGGCTCAGGTGCCCGGAACGCCTCGGGCGTCCGGACCGCCTCGGATACCTGCCGCACGGGCGGAGGCGGAGGCGGAGGCGGCGGAGGTGGCGGAGGCGGCGGCGGCGGAGGTGGCGGAGGCGGAGGCGGAGGCGGAGGTGGCGGAGGCGGAGGTGGCGGAGGCGGAGGTGGCGGAGGCGGCGCGAAGGTGCGTGGTCGCGGTGGGCCTGCCGGTGGCTCCCACGGCGCGCGGATGGTCACCTCGGGCGGCGGGGCAGGCGAGGTCTCCGCCATTCGGGTGATGCCGGACGGCGCGGTCCTCGGTTCGGGCACCGGGGCCGCGGTCTCGTACACCCCACCGCCGTCGGGCCCCACGGCACCCGAGGCCGAGTCGAAGCGGTCGTCGAGACTGTCGGCCGCGTGGCTCGCCCCGGCGTCCGGGGCGGATTCGTCGTACAGCCTGCGCCACCAGTCGTCCTCGTGGGCGGCGGACCTCTCCCCCTGCTGACTCATGCCCTTATTGTCCACCGCGGGGCCCGCACGGAAACGGGACATCCGGAAAAAGTGGCCGAAGAGCCCCCACGGAAAAGGTCCGCCGGGCGGCCCCACCCCCCACGGGAAGGACGCCCGGCGGACCGGTTCGGGTGACGCGACGTCAGCGCACGGCGTAGGCGTCGGTCACGGTCTGGACGACGGAGTTGCCGTTGGCGTCCGTCAGTTCGGTGCGCAGCGTGACCGGCTTGCCGGCCGCGTCCGCGTGGTTCACGGTCGCGGTCCAACGGCCGCCCTGCTGTGCGGTGGTGCCCTCGGTCCAGGTCGCGCCGCCGTCGTACGAGTACGAGACCTTGGCAGCGGTCAGCTTGCCGGGCGTGTAGCCGGCGTGGCCCGTGACGCTCAGTCCGATGTGCTGACCGTCCTTCGCCGCCAGGGTCTTCATGCCGTCGGAGGGCAGGTCGTAGCCCGGGAAGAGCAGCGGGATGCCCTGCGAGTAGGCGGTCTCGTCACGGTGCGAGCGGAACTTCCAGGTGGTCTCGGTCCGGGTGGACCGCTTCCAGACCCTCGCGGGCTGACCGGACTTCATCGTCGTCATGGTGAGCTCGTACGCGGCGTCCTCGGCCGGGACGGTGAACACCCCGGACGGCCAGCCGGATGTACCGAGCACCGTGCCACCGCTGGTGAGGCGCATGCTGCCCATGTCTCCGAAGGAGCCCTGGAGACCGCCGTGTTCGCTGTCGCTCCAGAAGCCCGGGGCCACGCCGATCAGATTGTCCTGGCGTTCGGCGGCGAGCAGCTCCCCGCCCAGGTCGTCGCGGGGCGCGGACGGGACGAGGATGCCCCGGTACCAGTCGGCCGGTCGCTTCGAACCGGCCTTGTACGTACGGAACTCGTCCACCATGAACTCGCCCCACGGGAAGCTGGAGGAGAGCGCCTGCTGCCAGGTGCTGTCGCCCGCCGAGTAGTACTCGGTGCGCTTTCCGGGTGCGGGCACGCTGTCGAACGCGCCGACGCCGTACCTGGCGCCGTAGGGGAGGGCGACGAGCAGCGTATCGACGAAGTCGGTCCTGACGCCCATCGATTCATAGGTGGAGTCGACCCTGCCGAGGGCCCTGTCCTTGACCTTGTACGTGCGGTCCGAGGTGACGGTGCCCGTCTCGGGGAAGGCCAGGTTGTAGACGAACGGGCTGGCAGCGGTGGCCTTCCAGCGCAGCTCCACCGGTCCGGCGGCCAGTGCGGTGGTCAGCGCTGCCGCCTCGTCCGCCTGGATCCCGAGCGAGGGCAGGAGTGCCGCACCGTATCCGACGGACGGCTTCCACGGACCCGCGGAGGGGCGGTGGGCGATGATCGCCACGGCGCCGGCGGCTGCGGCGTCGCGTGCCTGGGTGGCCATGGCAGCGCCGTCCTGGACGAGGACCAGAGCGATCCTGCCCGACACAGCGGCGGCCTTCAGCTCATCGGGGGTACCGGTGCCGGCGTCGACGAGTGCGGCCTGCCCGGTGCCGTCGAGGTTGACGGAGCCGGACGACGCGGGGGTGGGGTGCAGGGTGGCGCCGCCGACGACCGCGAGCTTCTCGATCTGCGGGGCGTAGGCACGCCAGAAGCTGTCGAACTCGAAGTCTCCGTCACGGGCCTTGCCCTGGATGTCGACCACGTAGTCCTTGATGACGCTGCCGCCGGCGATGGATCCGGAGTGCAGCCAGACGTCGTCCCAGCTCCGGCCGAAGGCCAGGGTCGCGCTGCGGGTCTCGGTGACCCGGTCCTCGGTCTTCACCTTGATCCGGTGCGCCTTGCGGGCGTCCAGTACCAGGGTGGTGTCCTTGGTGACGTTCAGCTGCGGCCTGGCGAGGTAGCCGACCGACTTGGCGAGGGTCCCGGTGGCGTCCTCGGGGTCGGCCGAGACGATGAAACTGGACACGAAGTAGGCGCCGGGGCGCACCTCGTACACCTGGTCGGCCGAGCCGTCGTTGAAGCGGCGTTCGCCGGTGGCGGTGTCGGTGCCGATGACGTCCAGCGAGGAGGAGCCGGTGGCGGGCTTGCCGTTGCCGTCGACCAGCTTGACGCGCAAGGTGACGGTCTCGGCGCCCACGTACAGCGAGAACGGGGTGGAGACCTTGACGCCGCCGGTCGCGGTGGCCAGCACCCTGCCGGTGACATCGCCGTACTGGCTGTCCTGGAGCTTCGCGGCCGGGTCGAGCTTCAGCGGGACCTCGACGGTCGCTCCGGCGGGCACGGTGACGCTCTTCGCGCCGAGTGCGGCGACGGAGGAGCGGACGGCCGAACCGTCGTTGCCCGTGACGCCCTGGAGGTTGAGCGAGAGCTTCACCGGCTTGTCGCCCGTGTTCGTGTACGGGATCTGCACGGTGGTGCGGTCGGTCTTGTCCTGCGGCCAGTTGAAGGTGCCGCCCTGCACGGCGGGCGCGCCGGTGAGCGTGGTGTCGATGGCGGCCTTGACGTCGAGCCGGCCGCCGCCTGTCTCGCGTACGTCACCGGGGATGTCGCTCTTCGCGGACGACACGAGGGCCGCCTTGACCTGCTGGGCCGTCCAGTCGGGGTGGCGTTCCTTGACGATGGCCGCGGCGCCCGCGACGTGCGGTGTGGCCATCGACGTACCGGACATCGACCGGTAGGCGTAGATGCCGCGGCCGCCTGCCGCGGCGGCGGAGATGTTGACGCCGGGGGCGGCGATCTCGGGCTTGAGGGTGTGCGAGACGATCGCGGGTCCGCGGCTGGAGAACTGCGCGGTGGAGTCGTCGCGGTCGACCGCGCCGACCGTCAGCACGCTGGGCGCGCATCCGGGCGAGGAGACCGTGTTGAGCGTCGGCCCGGAGTTGCCGGCCGCGATGACGAACAGGGTGTCCTTGCTCTTGCCGAACTCCTCGGCGGCCAGGCTCATCGGGTCCGTGCAGTCGGTGGGCGTCTGGCTGCCCAGGCTCATGGAGACGACGTCGGCCTTCCGGTCGACGGCCCACTGCATGCCCGCGATGATCCAGGAGGAGGCGCCGGAGCCGCTGTCGTTGAGCACCTTGCCGACGAGCAGGTCGGCGCCGGGGGCGACGCCCTTCTTCTTCCCGTCACTGGCCGCGCCGCTGCCGCCCACGGTGGAGAGGGTGTGGGTGCCGTGGCCCTGGCGGTCGTCGGTGGTGTCGGAGTCGGTGAAGTTCTTCGACTCGGTGATCCGGCCCTCCAGGTCCGGGTGTTCGGCGTCGGCGCCGGTGTCCAGGACGGCGACCTTGGTGCCCTTGCCGTCGTATCCGGCGGCCCAGGCGAGGTCGGCGCCGATCTGCTTGGTGGAGCGGTCGAGGCTGGCCTCGACCTTGCGGTCCAGCCAGAGCTTCTTCAGCCCGGCGGCGGAGCGGGACCGGCCGGAGCCGGTGACGTCCGACCAGAACGCGGCCGTCCGCTCCTTGTCGGCCTTGAGCGCCACACCGTCGATGGACGGGAGTGCGAGGCCGCGCTCGGCGCCGCGCGGGGTGGCGGGCGCGCTGCGTGCGGTGTCCTTGGAGTAGGTCGCGATGAGCGGTACGGAGTCCGCGTGCGCGTCGTCGTACCCCTGGCGGATCAGTCCGGTGACGTTGAAGAGCTCCTCGTCGACGGCGCCGTCGGCGAGCGCCTTCACCGCGGAGTCCGGGTAGACGTACAGGTCTTCGCCCGAGCGGCGGGTCTGCACGAGGGGCACCGTGCCGTCCTCGCGGGGCAGCGCGGTGGCCGAGGCGTGGCCCGAACCGTCGGTGCTCACCAGCACCTTGTCGCCGGTGACCAGGGTGATGGTGACCGGCTTGTTCGCTTCGGCGGTGGCAGCCGCGCTGCCCGTCAGTGGTCTCTTCGTGGCCGCGTCGCCCTGTGGCGCTGCCACGGACGGCGCGATCACCGTGACGGCAAGGACGGCGGCGGTGGCCGCTCCCAGTGCCGTACGCGATATCGGACGCATCGCTCTCCCCAAGTGAAACCGGAACGGATGGGCGTAAAGGCCCGTATTCCGGAGGTTGTTGGTGCTGCGGTGGCGCCACATTGGCAGAGTGGCGGGCGGTACAGCGATGATGTGCCACGGCGGGTTTACGCCGTGGCCGCTTTCCGCCACGGCCGGTCGGCCGGGCAGTAGGCATCGACAGGGAAGCAATGCGGTCGGGAGGGGTCCGGGGATGCTGGGAGCCATAGGTCTCGACGAGACACAGGAGTCTGCCTATCGCGCGCTCGTGGCGGTCGGAGCTGCGGAGGTGTCCGATCTCGCGCACCGGCTCGCCATGCCCGAACGGGACACCGAGCGGGCGCTGCGGCGGCTGGAGCAGCACGGGCTGGCCGCCCAGTCGTCGGCCCGTACGGGGCGCTGGGTGGCGGCACCGCCCGGGGTCGCGCTGGGGGCTCTGCTGACCCAGCAGCGCCACGAGCTGGAGCAGGCGGAGCTGGCGGCGGTGCTGCTGGCCGAGGAGTACCGGGTGGACGCCGCCGAGCCCGCCGTGCACGATCTGGTCGAGGTGGTCACCGGGGCGAGCGCGGTGGCCCACCGTTTCCATCAGCTGCAGCTCGGGGCGACGAGTGAGGTGTGCGCCCTGGTCACGGGGAACCCGATCGCGGTCAGCGGGCTCGACAACGAGTCGGAGGAGCAGGCGGCCGACCGCGGGGTGTCGTTCCGGGTGGTGGTCGAGCGCGAGGTGCTGAGCCTGCCGTCGGGAATCCTGGAGCTGTCTGCGGCGCTGAGCCGCAACGAGCAGTGCCGCGTCGTGGACCGGGTTCCGACGAAGCTGGTCGTCGCGGACGGGGCGATGGCGATGGTGCCGCTGACCGGTCGCGGCGCGGAGCCCGCGGCGCTGGTGGTGCACGGATCGGGGCTGCTGGAGTCGCTGACGGGGCTCTTCGAGGCGGTGTGGCGCGAGGCGATGCCGCTGCGGCTCGCCGAGAGCGGCCGGGTCGACGAGGACACCGCGGGTCCCGATCCGACGGATCTGGAGATCCTGTCGCTGCTGCTGGCCGGCCTGACCGATGCCAGCGTCGCGAAACAGCTGGACCTGGGGCTGCGGACGGTGCAGCGCCGGGTCAAGGGCCTGATGGAGCTCACCGGGGTGTCGACCCGGCTCCAGCTGGGCTGGCATGCGTACGAGCGGGGCTGGGTCGCCCGCTGACCGCGCCCCTGAGCGAGCGGCTTCCCCCGCCGTTGCGCCTCTGAGCTGCACCGACGGGCCCGGGGACGGGGACCGACGACGGGCGGGACCGGCCGGATTCCGGCAGGCTGGTCAGATGAGTGTGTGGCAGCTCGTCGCCGTCGGCCTGGTCATGCTGCTCGGCCTGATCGGCGTGCTGGTGCCCGGCGTACCGGGGCAGGCGATCGTCTGGGCGGCCGTCCTGTGGTGGGCACTGACGAACATGACGCCGGCCGCCTGGGGGGTTCTGATCGGGGCCACGGCGCTGCTGCTGCTGAACCAGGCACTGAAACCGCTCCTGCCGCCGCGCCGCCCCCGCGAGTCCGGGGCGCCGCGGCGGACGCTGATGCTCGGCGGGATCGGCGCGATCACCGGATTCTTCGTGATCCCGGTGGTCGGTGCGATCGCCGGGTACGTGGGTGTGATCTACGGGGCGGAGCGGCTGCGGCTGGGCAGCCGTGCGGCGGGCTGGGCGTCGGTCCGCTCGGTGATGCGGGCGACCGGCTACTCCGTACTCGTCGAGCTGTTCGCGTGCCTGCTGGCGGTGGGAGCGTGGCTGGGCGCGGTGATCTGGGGCTGAGCCCCCCTCCGGTGGCCGTCAGCTGTGCGAAGCCTGGTCCTCGACGAGCCCGCGCCCGGCCGGACCCGCCCGTCCGAGCCGCCGCCGCGCGGACGGCCGGTCCGTGAGTTCCGCACGGCGTACGCCGTAGGAGCGCCACGGGCGCCACCGCTCCGCGCCGGGCGTGCCGTACGGGTCGACATCGGGGTCGCCCAGGCCGCGCATCCTGATCAGCGCCGCGGTGGCCGGGTCCATGCCCGGCAGCCGCAGCAGCGCCTGCTCGGCCTCGTCCCGGTCGGCGCCCGCGTCGAGCCGCACCGCACCGTCGGCGAGAGCCGCGGCTAGCGCCCGCAGTGCGGGGTCGGACACCGCACCGGCCAGGACACCCGGTTCGGGAAACACATGGGTGAGCCCACTGCAGGGCACGTCCAGGACCTTCCCGTACGTCTCGACCAGCCCCCCGGCGGCCGCCGGTCCCAGCAGCGCCCGTACGGCGAACTCCTCGGGGTCCGACGTACCGGGCGAGCGCACCCCCGGGCGGGCGGCGACCCCCGCCGCGAGCAGCGGATCGGCGCCGAGCAGGTCGTCCACGGCGTACGGATCGGCGTCCAGGTCGAAGAGGCGGCGCAGCCGCTGCACCGCGGTCGTCAGATCGCGCAGGTCCGTGAGGTGGATGCGGGCATCCAGCCAGTTGCCCGCCGACCGCTCGTCCACGGCGGCGATGCCCGTGCCGTGCGGCAGACGCAGGGTGCGGCGGTAGGTCCGGGCCCCGGTCTCCCCGCTGACCTCCTCGATCCGGGCGATCGCCTCGGCGGCCAGCAGGTCGAAGACCTCACGGGCCGCGTACGGCCCCCGGTGCGCGAGCCGGAGGGGAACGCCGGTGGTGCGCGCCTCCCGGACCGCGGCACCGAGCCCGGTGCCGGCCTCGGTGCGCAGCGCGCTCGGGGTACGGGCGTAGATCTGCCGGACCGTGTCGTTGAACTGGCGCACGCTGGCGAACCCCGCCGCGAAGGCGATCTCCGTGACAGGCAGCGCGGTGGTCTGGAGCAGGAGCCGTGCGGTGTGCGCGCGCTGGGCGCGGGCCAGGGCGACCGGCCCGGCGCCCAGCTCGGCGTTGAGCTGCCGCTGGACCTGCCGCGAGCTGTAACCGAGCCGGTGGGCGAGACCGGGGACGCCTTCCCGGTCCACCACGCCGTCGCCGATCATCCGCATGGCGCGCCCGACGACATCGGCCCGGACGTTCCAGTCCGCGGAGCCGGGGACGGCGTCCGGGCGGCAGCGTCTGCACGCCCGGAAGCCGTGGCCCTGGGCGGCGGCCGCGGTCGGGTAGAAGCGGACGTTCTTCCGCTTCGGGGTGACGGCGGGGCAGCTCGGCCGGCAGTAGATGCCGGTCGTCTCGACGGCGAAGAAGAACTCCCCGTCGAAACGCGCGTCGCGGCTGCTCACCGCCTCGTACCTGGTCTCTTCGTCCATCACACCGTCCAGTGTGCGCCTTCACGCACCTGCGGACTCGCGGTTTTCGGACGTCGACCGAGCAGCTCCGGCTACCGCACCCGGCCGCGCTTCGCCTCCATGGCGGCCCGGCCCTCGGCGCCCTTGCGCTTCCAGTCGCGCCGGATCTCCGAGCGGACCCGGGCGTCGGTCTTGGCGACGATGCGCTGGTTCTCGCGCAGCAGCTTGCGGTAGCTGTCGAAGCGTCGCTCGGGCAGCGATCCGTCCTCGATCGCCGCGAGTACCGCGCAGCCCGGTTCCGCCTCGTGCGCGCAGTCGTGGAACCGGCACTGCCCGGCCAGCTCATCGATCTCGGAGAAGACCTGGCCCACCCCGGTCTCCGCGTCCCACAGACCGACTCCGCGCAGCCCCGGAGTGTCGATGAGGACCCCGCCGGAGGGCAGCACCAGAAGATTGCGCGTCGTGGTGGTGTGCCGGCCCTTCCCGTCCATGTCACGGGTGGCCTGCACCTCCATTTCGTCGTGCCCGAGGAGGGTGTTGGCGAGGGTGGACTTGCCCGCGCCCGAGGCCCCGAGGAGCACGCTCGTTCCGCCGGAGACGATGGCGGCGAACACGTCGACGCCCTCGCCGGTGGCGGAGCTGACGGGCAGCGCCTGCACCCCGGGCGCGAGCCGTTCGATGTCCTCGACCAGGTGTGCGAGGGTGGCGGGGTCCGGCACCAGGTCGGCCTTGGTCAGGACGACGAGGGTCTCGGCGGCCCCGTGACCGTCCGCCGCCCCGTCGCGGAGCAGCGCGTCACCGCCGGTGCTGGACATGGCCAGGGCGAGGAAGCGCTCCACCCGCCCCAGGTCGAGTTCGACCGCCAGGGAGACACAGATGGCGATGTGGTCGACGTTGGTGGCGAGCACCTGTCCCTCGGAGCGCTTGGACGAGGTGGAGCGGACGAAGGCCGTGCGGCGTGGCAGCAGCGTACGGACGAACTGCGGGTCACCGTCGGGGTCGACGGCAGCCCAGTCGCCCGTGCAGACGATCCGCATCGGGTCACGGGGCACGACGAACGCGGTGTCCGCGCGGACCGTGCCGTGCGGGGTGACGATGTCGCACTGCCCGCGGTCGACCCGCACCACGCGTCCCGGCAGCAGCCCCTGTTCGGCGTGCGGCGCGAACTCGGCGGCCCAGCCGTCGTCCCAGCCGTAGGCGGCCAGGGGGTGCGAGGCCGAGGAGCCCTGAAGAGTGGAGAAAGAGGAAGAAGGAGAAGAGGAGGACGGGAAAGACAAGGGAAACCCTTCACAGGGTGGCCCCGGCAGTGCGCACTGAGGCGCAGAGGTGAGTGAGGTCGGTCAGCCGGCGGCCACGGGGGTGGGAACGATGCTCTTCGGCTTGTGGGCAGCGCCCACCGCAGCGACAGTCATCAATGTCCTCACCTCCGGTTTCACACACGGTCCGGCACCGACGGGTCTTCTCCGCCGTCCGTAACGCTGCACACGATAGCCCGCGGCGGCCCGGCGGCGTCAACCGATTAATCACGGGACTCCGTTCCGGCCGGACGGGAGGCGGTTCCGGTGCCGTGGCCGGCCGGAATATCACCTACTCTCCCTCGATCGGGTGATACGCATGGAGATCGACCGGTCCCGGACGGTTAGGGTGCCGGACATGACCTCCCCCCAGACAGCCACCACGTTCACCCAGGCCCAGTTGGGCACGCTCACCCTGATCGGCTGGAGCGGCGAGCACCCCCACGGCGGCCACGACGTCGCCTTCCTGCTCGCCTATTCGCTGGGCGACGGCTCGGAAGGGCCGGCCGTCGGCGAGGCCGCCATGCGCATCGCCCTTGATCGCTGCGGGCTCCCGGCCGGCGGCGCTCCGGTGCGCGCCGTCGAGACGCCCGGCCTCCCGGTCAAGCTCCTCGTCCAGGCGGGCCAGGCCGTGCTGACGCTGCCTCACTTCACCGCCCAGTACCCCGTACCGCCCCAGTGGCTGGCGGCCGCCGCCGAACAGGGCGAGGTGCACGCGATGTTCGCCACCCGCCCCTGGCCGCAGGGCGCCCCGGGGCTGCCGGTGGGCGAGGAGGAGCTGCGTCTCTTCGCCGGTGACCCGGAGGTCATCGCGAGCTCCGCCCACTGCGTCCTGCCGGTACGCAGCCTGGGCTGACCGCCCCCGGCACGCACGATGCCCACCGCTCCACGGGGAGCGGTGGGCATCTCTGTGCTCAGGTGTCTCGGCCACGCACCGCGGGCGGCCCGGTACCTTCCCGGCCGCCCGCGGTGTGTGCCCGGACTCAGTTGTTGCCGATGCCGTTCCCGGAGAGGACCGGAATGCCGTTCACCAGGTGCGAGAGAGCCTCGTCACCCTTGGCCTGAGTGGAGTTGTCGGTGCACTGCTGGTTCTGCGGGGAGGACAGGACGTTGACGTCCTGGACCGCCACGGGCAGGAAGTGACCCAGGAGCGAAGCGACGTTGGCCTTGACCGGCGCTCCGACGCAGAGCTTGTTCAGCGAGCCCTGGACGAGCTGGACCTGCGGGCTGCCGTCGCCCCGGGTCACGCTGTTGCCGAACGACTCCTTGGCACCGTTGCCGTTGACCGACGTGGTGCCGCCTTCGTCACCGATCGCCATGGCCGAGGGGGCTACGGCGGCCGAGAGGCCGACCAGGGACACGGCCACTGCCGCGCCGGCCATCATCTTCTTCATCACGCTTCACCTTTCGGAACGTTCCGTTCTGGAACGTACTGATCAACCTCTTACGGAGGTTTCGGTTCCGCGCTTCCACTCAAATGGGTTCGATCCGGCACAAGTTTGACCCGGCGTCAGCCGCGCGATCCCTCGCCGGACACGCGCGCCCCGGGGACGAGGCCGCCCGCGCCGGACGGTCCGGTCCCGGCACCACCCGGCGGAGCCCCGTCACCGCGTGCCGCCGCCTGCCACTCGGCGAGGAGACGGTCGTAGATCGGTGTGCTGTCCTGCGGGTACCGGTGCGGGTCCCGCCGTCGTTGACTGTCGCGCTGATCCATGAATGGCCCTTACCCCGTACGACGGGGAGCTTTCGCCGCCACTACGGCAACCGGCCCAGCGGACCCGCCCTTTCGGGGGAGCGCCCGGCCGCACCACGGCAAACGACGTGGGGCCGACACGTCCGGGCGGCGCCGGAAATCCGGCTGCCACGAGGACGGGTCGGCCCCACTCGTGATCAAGGAACTGCGGGCGCCTCAGAACATCGGGCGCTTCGGGAACCCCTAGTCGTTGGCGACGCCGTTGCCGGACAGGATCGGGATGCCGGAAAGGATGTGCGACAGAGCCTCGTCACCCTTGGCCTGGGTGGAGTTCTCGGTGCACTGCTGGTTCTGCGGGGAGGACAGGACGTTGATGTCCTGGACCGAGACCGGGATGGCACCGAGGAGCGAACCGACATTGGCCTTGGCCGGCAGGGCGATGCAGGGCTTGTTGAGCGAGCCCTGGATGAGCGCGAACTGCGGGCTCCAGTCACCGTGGGTGGCGGAGTTGCCGTACGACTGCACGGCACCGTTGCCGTTGACCGCCGTGGTGCCGCCTTCGTTGCCGATCGCCATCGCCTGCGGCGCGATCGCGGCGGAGACGCCGACGATGGAAGCGGCGACAGCCGCGGAGGCCATAATCTTCTTGATCATGAAATAGCCCTTCTGGGGTTTTCTGTTGCCCGCCTGTCCGGAGCTACCTGATCAACTCGTGGTGGCGGGAATGGTTGCGGCGCTTCACTCGAACGGTATTTCCGCATTCCGTACGGCTACGGAATGCGTGGCACCGGAGAAATGCGCGTGCCTCGGTGAGAGGCGGGAATCGCTGTCGCGGGGGCGGGTCAGCCGCCGATCGGGAGGCCGCCCATGAGCGGGGCGGCGCCCTTGGCCGCACCGGTGGCCTGGCCGGCGACCTTGGTGACGGTGCCGTCCTTCTGCAGCGCGTCCGCGGCACCGCCGACGGTGTCGACGACCGGGTCGACGGCCTGCGGGGCCGCGGCCACCACCTGGTTGACACCGCCGTCGAGGCTGAAGCTGGGGGCCGTGGCGTTGGTAACGGCGAAGGCGGGAGCAGCCGTCCCGAGAGCAACCACGGAACCGGCAACGAACGCAGCTGTCTTCGCGTACTTCACTTCGGGTTCCCTTCTGCAGCGGCATCCGTTTCGGTCGCGTTCCCGCGCCGCACCAGCCTTCTTTAGCTGTGACTTCTGCCGCTTTCTCCCCCTGGGTAACGATCCGATTGAGGCAGGGCAACTGGGCCCCTCCCCTTTTCTCGGATCCGGTTTCCCATGACTTCGGAAGATTGCATGACTAATCACTGATTCGAGTACGGTGCGGGACACCGGACATGATTCGGTGGTGCACTGTCGGTACTCCGTCCCGCGCGCCCGCCCCGGATGTCCGCCCCCAGCCGCCGGCGCTCCGCGCCCCGGGCCGGTGGAACGTCTTCGGCCGTTCCACCGCATCGAGGAGGGCTGCGAACTCCCGGGACGGAACGCAGAAAAGAGGAAAGCCCCGGATCGCATGGAATGCGATCCGGGGCAGACCGGCGCCGAACGGATCCGGCGTGCGCGAATCAGTGGTTGGCGCAGAAGTTGCCGAAGGCCGGGTTCAGCAGACCGATGACGTTCACGGTGTTGCCGCAGACGTTGACCGGAATGTGGATCGGAGCCTGGACGAGGTTGCCGGACAGCACGCCCGGGGAGTGCACGGCCGCACCCTCGGCGCCGGAGTCGGCGAAGGCCGGGGCAGCGGCACCCATTGCCATGAGGGTTCCGGCGGCGACGGCGGCAATCTTGTTGTACTTCACTTTCAACCCTTTCTTCGACGGAGTCCGGAGCGGCCACGACTTTCGTGCCGCACGAGCGCGGTCCTGATCACTCGTAACTCCGCTGCTGTAATTCGTAACGATTTAGGACGGTAAGCGAAACTCTCCACCAGGGAGATTCTTCGAAATCCGCCCGAATGACGCAGTTTTCCGGCGACTTGCCGTCACCGCGGTCATCCGGATTTCTCGGGGCGCCCCCGAGAAGGGCAGCAGCAGGCCCGGGCCGCCGGACGGGAAACGCCGACGGCCCGGGCCTGTTGACAGCTGGATCAGCTGTTGCCGGCGCCGTTGCCGGAGAGGACCGGGATGCCGGACAGGATGTGCGACAGCGGCTCGTCGCCCTTGGCCTGGGTGGAGTTCTCGGTGCACTGCTGGTTCTGCGGCGAGGACAGGACGTTGACGTCCTGGACCGCGATCGGGATGAACCCGATCAGCGAACCGACGTTGGCCTTGGCCGGCAGGCCGATGCAGGGCTTGTTCAGCGAGCCCTGGACCAGGCCGAACTGCGGGCTGCCGTCGCCGTGCGTCTCGGCGTTGCCGAACGACTGCGAGGCACCGTTGCCGTTGACGGAGGTCGTGCCGCCGGCGTCGCCGATGGCCATCGCCTGCGTCGCGCCGAGACCGAGGATGGAGGCGGCGACAGCACCCGTAGCCAGGACCTTCTTGATCACGATGAACCCTTCTCGTACTGGATGCCCCGTACCGGAGCGCACTGACCAACTGACTTCCGGGCGTTTGGTTATCGCCATTCACCCGAATGCCGGGACTGCACGGACATCCGTACGAAAGTGGCTCAACGACCTGGAACGAAAACGTCGGGCGAACGCACATACGTAATCCGTCCGGGTGGTCACAGGATTCTCACTGGTTCCACGTTTCCCCGTCACTTCACCGTCGTTATGGGTGTCGTCAAGCGCGCCCGACGGGACGTCCATCCAGCAGAACTGGCAGGCCCGACGGTTACTGCACCGCCTGATGAACGAATTGCGGGTCAATACCGCCCGCGCGAAATGTCCCAGGAAAGGGCACCCATGCGAAAAGCCTTGAGTAAAAGTGTGCTCGTCATGGCGGCGGCGTCAGGCATCCTGACCGCCTCCGGCGGCTACGCATTCGCCGACGCCTCGGCCGACGGCGCCGCACTCGGTTCGCCCGGTGTGGGTTCGGGCAACGCCGTGCAGGTTCCGGTGCACATCCCGGTCAACCTGTGCGGGAACACGGTCAACGTGATCGGTGCGCTGAACCCCGCGTTCGGCAACGAGTGCGAGAACGAGGGCGGCGACGCCGAAGCCGGCGACGCCCAGGGCGCGGACGCCCACGGTGTCGCCGCCAACTCCCCCGGCGTGCTGTCGGGCAATCTGATCCAGGCACCGGTCGACGTCCCGGTCAACGTCTGTGGCAACACGGTCAACGTGATCGGTGCGCTGAACCCCGCGTTCGGCAACGAGTGCGAGAACGAGTCGGGTGGTGGCGACACTCCGACGCACCCCAAGCCCCCGAAGCCGCACAAGCCCCCGACGCACCACCACGACCACGACTGCGCCTGCCAGCCCGGCCACCACCACAACCCGCCGAAGCCGCCGAAGCCCCCGAAGCCGCACAAGCCCCCGACGCACCACCACGACCACAACTGCCCTCCCAGCCACCACCACAACCCGCCCACCCACAACCCGCCGACGCACAACCCGCCGACGCACAACCCCCCCACGCACAACCCGCCGACCCACAACCCGCCCACGCACAACCCGCCCACCCACACGTGGCACCCGCACAACCCGCCGACCCACACCTGGCACCACACGCCGCCCAAGCACCACAAGCCGCCGCAGATGGCGCACACCGGTGCCAACGGCAACCTGGGCATCGCGGGTGGCGCCAGCGCCGCCCTCGTGCTCGGTGGTGGTCTGCTGATGCGCCGCAGCCGCGCCTCGCAGAAGTGACGTAGCCCCGCACACGAAAAGGTCCGGCCGGACAGCAAGAAGCTGTCCGGCCGGACCTTTTCACGTCCGGGCGCCGGTTCCCGCGACCGTCAGGCCAGGGAGAGTCCCGCGCGGTCGAGGCACTCGGCGATCGTCGCCGTCTCCGCGGCGTCCAGCCTGCGCATCGGCGGGCTCATCACGTTGGTGGCGATGATCCCGCGCAGCATCAGCGCGGTCTTGAAGGCGCCGAGTCCGGCCGCCGTGGCGGACGCGGTACCGGGACGGGCGGCTCGGATGATGTCGAAGAGCGCGACGAGACGGTCCTGCTCGTCCTTCGCCGCCGCCCAGTCGCCGCGGACCGCGGCGTGGTGGAGGCGTACGTACCCGTGCGGGTCGACGTTGCCCAGCCCCGGGACCGAACCGTCGGCGCCGCCGAGCATCATCGCGTCGACGACCAGCTCATGACCGGTGAGGACGGAGAAGTCCGGCAGCTCACGGGCGCCGATGACGAGCCGGCGGAACGACCCGTCGTCGCCGCTGGAGTCCTTCACCCCGGCCAGCACCCCGTCGGCCGCCAGCGGCAGCAGCAGTTCCGGGTCCAGCTTGCTGTGTACGCAGACCGGCACGTCGTACGCCAGGAGCGGCAGGTCGACGGCAGCGGCAACGTCCCTGAAGTGCCGGTCGATCTCCAGGTCGTGGGTGCGGGTGTAGAACGGCGCGGTGACGACGACCGCGTCCGCCCCGAGCTCGGCGGCGCGCTGCGCACGCTCGATCGCCCGGTTGGTCGTGGTCTCGATGGCGCCGACGAGGACCGGCACCTGGCCGGCGGCCGCCGAGGTGATGACCTCGATGACCTCGTCCTGCTGTCCGGGCGTCAGATAGGCGGTCTCGCCGGAGCTGCCGAGGGCGAAGAGCCCGCTGACACCGCCGTCGAGGAGGTGCCCCACGACCCGCTCCAAGGAGGGGCGGTCGAGCTCGCCGTCCGCGGTGAGCGGGGTGACGACGGGCGGGATCACTCCCGAATAGCGGGGGGTTCGGGCGGTCATGCGGTGCTCCTTGCGGACGGTACGGGGGTCGGGTCCCCGGAGGGGGACGCGGGGGTCTGGGGGTGGACGCAGTGCCAGCGGTGCTCGCCGGACCCGAAGGTCTCCGCCGGGAAGACGGTGGAGCACTCGTCGTCGGCCTTCCAGCAGCGGGTGCTGAACGGACAGCCGGGCGGCGGGTTGGTGGCCGAGGGCACCGGGCCGGTGAGCACGATGCGCTCGGTGGTCTCCAGCAGGCTCGGGGTCGCGGAGAGCAGTGCCTCGGTGTACGGATGCGAGGGGGCGCCCGCGACGTCCGCCGCACGCCCCTCCTCCACGATGCGGCCGAGGTAGAGGACGGCGATGCGGTCGGCGAGGTAGCGCACGGTCTGGATGTCGTGCGAGATGAACACCATGCCGAGGCCGAGGCGTTCACGCAGGTCGACGAGGAGGTTGAGGACCTGGGCGCGGACGGAGACGTCGAGCGCGGAGGTCGGTTCGTCGGCGACGATCAGCTCCGGTTCGAGGGCCAGGGCCCGCGCGATGGCGACGCGCTGGCGCTGGCCGCCGGAGAGCTGGCCGGGCAGTGCCGCCAGGGTGTGTCCGGGCAGGCCGACCAGGTCGAGGAGTTCCTCGACGCGGGCCTCGCGCTCCTCGCGGGTGCCGCGGCGGTGCACGTCGAGCGGGTCGCGCAGGATCTGGCGGACCGTGAGCCGGGGGTTGAGCGCGGTGGACGGGTCCTGGAAGACGACGCCGACGGCGGAGCCGAAGTCCTTGCGCCGCTCGGCACCCGTCATGTCCCACAGGTCGCGCCCGTGGAAGAGGACCTCGCCCTCGGTGGGCTTCTGCAGCCCGGTCAGCACCCGGGCGAGTGTCGACTTGCCGCAGCCGGACTCGCCGACCAGGCCGACGATCTCGCCGCGCTTCACCTCCAGAGTGGCGTCGGTCAGCGCGTGGACGGCGTCGCGGCTGAAGAGACCTCCGCTGCGTGCCTTGTGGCGTACGTGAACGCCGTTGAGCCTGATCACAGGGCGCTCCCTTCCAGCTTCTTCGCGGCGGCCTCGGCCGGGTGGTGGCAGGCGAAGCCGTGGTCCAACGCGCTGCCGCGCCCGGTGAGTGCGGGGGTGGTGGTGCGGCAGAGGTCGGTCGCCGCGCCGCAGCGGCCGGCGAAGCGGCATCCCGCTCCGAAGCCCTGGGGTGCGGGGACGACGCCGCGGATCTGGTGGAGCCGCTCGGCGCCGGCCTCCAGGGAGACGACGGAGCCGAGGAGACCGCGGCTGTAGTGGTGGGCGGGGTCGGTGAGGACCGACCGGGTGTCGCCGACCTCGGCGAGCCGTCCCGCGTACATCACCGCGACCCGGTGGGAGAGGTCGCCGACCAGGGCGAGGTCGTGCGAGACCAGCACCATGGCGAAGCCGAGCTCGTCGCGGAGCCGGATGAGGAGTTCGACGACCTGGGCCTGGACGGTGACGTCGAGGGCGGTGGTCGGCTCGTCCGCGATCAGGAGGCGGGGGCTGCGAGACAGGGCCATGGCGATGAGTACGCGCTGGCGCTGACCGCCGGAGAGCTCGTGCGGGTAGCTGCGCAGGGTGCGCTCGGGCGAGAGGCCGACGAGCTCCAGGAGCTCGGCGGGGGTCTTCGTACCGCCGCGCGAGGTCAGCTGCTTGAGCTGGGTGCCGACGAGCACGGAGGGGTTGAGGGAGGAGAGCGCGTCCTGGTAGACCATCGCGATCTCGGGGCCCATCAGGGCACGGCGTTCCTTGGGCGGGAGCTTCAGCAGGTCCCGGCCGCGGTAGAGGATCTCGCCGCTGACCTCGGCGTTGCGGGCGAGGAGGCCCATGACGGCGAGGCTGGTGATGGACTTGCCGCAGCCGGACTCGCCGACCAGGCCGAGGGTTTCGCCCTCGTGGACGGTGAAGTTCAGCTTGTCGACGACGGGGATCTCGCCGTAGCGGTCCGGGAAGCGGATCGCCAGGTCGCGGACGACGAGGAGTTCGTCGGCGTCCGCGCGGACCGGGGTGATGGTGGGCTCGGTGGCGTTGATGTGCTGGGCGAGCTTGCCGAGGGCCGCGTCGATGTCGACGGTGGCGGCGGCCTCGACCGGGTCCGGCGCGGTGGTCGCGGTGGGGTCGGCGGCTGCGCGGGCGCTCTTGGGCGCGGCGGAGGCGTCGGTGAGGCCTTCGGAGAGGATGTTGAGCGCGAGGACCGTGATCAGGAGGGCGAGGCCGGGGAAGAAGGTGGCCCACCAGCCGCCCGCCAGGAGGATCTGCCGGCCGTAGGCGAGCACGCTGCCCCAGCTGGGGTCGGGGTCCTGCACACCGGCGCCGATGAAGGAGAGGCTGGCCTCGAAGATGATGGCCTCGGCGACCATGACGGTCGCGAAGACCATGACCGGGGCCATGCAGTTGACGGCGACATGGCGGAACACGATGTACGCGCGCCGGGCACCGATGACCTTCTCGGCGGCGACGTAGTCCTCGCCGTACTGGGAGAGGACGTTGGCGCGGACCACCCGGGCCAACGACGGGGTGTACACGAAGGCGATCGTGAAGATGATCACCGGGATGCTGGTGCCGAACACGGCGACGAGGACGGCCGCGAGCGCGATCGGCGGGAACGACATGATGACGTCGAGGGTGCGCATGACGGACTCGTCGCCGAGCTTGCGCGAGGTGGCGGCGAGCGAGCCGAGCAGGGCGCCGGCGACCAGGGCGCAGGCGGTCGAGCCGAGGCCGATGACCAGCGAGTAGCGCGAGCCGTGCAGGACGCGGGCGAACACGTCGCGTCCCGCCCGGTCGGTGCCGAACCAGTGGTCCCCGCTCGGGGCCTGGACGGGGGTGCCCGTGGTCAGGGGGTCCTGGGTGAGCAGGGGCGCGAGTACGGCGCCGAGGATGACGACGATCAGGACGCCGAGGGCGACGCGGGAGGTTACCGGGAGGGCGCGGAAGGCGACGCCCGGTCGGGAGAGCTTTTTGGCCAGACGGCCCGTGGCGAACATGTCACACCGTCCTGATGCGCGGATTGACCAGCAGGTAGAGCAGGTCGACGATGACGTTGACCACCAGGAACGCGATGGCGATGGTCAGTACGGTGCCCTGGACCAGGGCGATGTCGCCTCCGGTGACACCTTCGAGGATGAGTTTGCCCATGCCGGGCAGGTCGAAGATCGCTTCGATGACGACGGCACCGCTGAGCAGGTAGCCGACCTTGACGCCGAGCACGGTCAGCGGAGTGACGAGGGCGTTGCGCAGCACCGAGCGGATGACGAGGAAGACCGGCAGGCCGTTGCCCTGGGCGGTACGCACGTAGTCCCGGTCCAGTTCGGTGACCATCGCGGTGCGGATGAGGCGGGCGAGGGACGCGGCGACGGGCACGGCGAGCGAGACGGCGGGCAGGATCATCGTCTGGAGCCACCCGCCGAACGAGTCGGCGATGTTGGTGTATCCGCCGGTCGGGAAGATCTGGGTGTTCAGGGCGAACTGCTGGATGAGCAGGACGCCGAGCCAGAAGGACGGAACGGCGACCCCGGCCATGGACAGGACCCGGAAGAGCTGGTCGGGCCAGCGGTCGCGGTACATCGCGCCCAGGACGCCGCCCGCGACGGCGAGGACGATGGCGATGATGAGCCCGAGAACGGTGAGCTGGAGGGTGAGCGGGAAGGCGGCGGTGATCCGGTCGATCACGGGCTGGCTCGGCGGGACGGTCGAACCGAGATCGAAGTGGATCAGTTGGCCGAGGAAGTGGAAGTAACGCACGGGCAGCGGGTCGTTGAGCCCGTTGGCCTCGGCGAAGGCCTCCCGGGCCTCGGGGCTGGCGCTCTCCCCGAGCGCGTTGTAGGCCGGGTCGACCGGCGAGAACTGCAGCACCACGAAAACGAGCAACGCGATACCGAGGATCATCACCGGCATCATCGCGACGCGGCGCAGCGCGAGCCGGAGAAAAGCAACCATCGTCGGGTTCCTTGCGATTGGGCGGTCATCCGGTCCGGGGCACCGGGGTGGTCGGTGCCCCGGACCGGGTTGTCGGGCGCGCGGCGGGCTGCGCCGGTCCGTGGTCTCCTGTCCGGTCCGGGCCTGGACCAGACAGGAGCACTGGGTGCCCGGCCGTACGGCGGTCTGTGCGGGGACTGCCGTACGGCCCGGCGGGGATCGCCGGTCAGGCGGGGCTGACGTCCAGGAAGGACAGGCCGGTGGTCGGCAGCGGCTTGAAGCCGGTCAGGCCCTTCTCGTTCCAGGCGGTGGGCAGCTTGCGGTGGAGGATCGGGTAGAGCGGCACCTCGTCGGCGACGACGTCGGTGATCTGGCCCCACAGCTGCTTGCGGGTGGCCTCGTCGCCGGCCTGGGCGGCCTTGTCGAGGAGCTGCTTGACCTTCTTGTACTCGGTGGTCTTGGACCAGCCGTAGCGGTTCTCCGGCCAGAAGCCGTAGTAGAACCAGCGCAGCAGCAGGTCCGCGTCGTTGCCGAAGACCGAGGGGTCACCGGGTGCGACGAGGACCTCGAAGTCACCGCTGTCGACCTTGGCGTACTGGGCGGCGGACTGGGCGATGCCGAGGGTGGCCTCGATGCCGGCCGCTGCCCAGCTCTCCTTGATCAGCGGGGCGATGTCCTTGACCCAGCCGGTGTCGGTGGTCAGGACGGTGAACTTGAGGTCCTTCACCCCGGCTTCGGCGAGCAGCTTCTTCGCCTTGGCCACGTCGTGCGTGTAGACGGTGGAGGCCTTGTGGTAGTCGGGGTGCGTGGTGGGGACGTATCCCGTGGCGGCCGTCGCGTTGCCGACCATGGCCGTCTTGATGATCTTCTCGGTGTCCAGCGCGTAGTGCAGGGCCTGGCGGACCCGCTTGTCGGCGAACCGCTTGTCGGCGGTGTTGAACATCAGGAAGAGCAGGCCGAAGGACTGCACGGACTCGGTCTTCGCCGAGGCGGAGAGCCCCTTCACATCGATGTACGGGACGTCCTCGATGGCCTGGACCCGGCCGGACTGCATGGCGCTGACCCGGGCCGACTGGTCCGATATCAGGCGCCAGACCATCTTCTTGGCCTTGGCGGGGTGCGTGCCGTTGTACTTCTCGTACTTCTCGAAGACGATCTTGTCCTCGCGGGTCGCCGAGACGAACTTGTACGGCCCGGAGCCGACGGGCTTGGCGTCGAATCCCTTGACGTCCGCCTCGACGATCTTCTTCGGCACGATCCGCGCCACGGCGATGCGGGACTGGAAGAGCGCGAAGGGGTACTTGAGCTTGAACTCGACCGTGGAGGCGTCGACGGCCTTGACGGTGTCGATGAAGGGCACGAACTGCGCCATCAGCGAGGCGTTCTTCGGGTCCAGGATGCGTTCGAAGCTGAACACGACGTCGTCGGCGGTGACGGCCGATCCGTCGTGGAAGGTCGCGCCCTTGCGGAGCGTGGCGCGGTACGTGGTGGCGTTGATCTTCTTCGGCATCTCGGTGGCGAGTGCGGGCCGTGCCACGAGTGTTGCCGGATCGAGATCCACCAACCCCTCGAAGATGTGCATATTGGCGGCGTACGGGGTCGCGCCCGAGGTGATCATCGGGTCGAAGCCGGTCGACAGCGGGTAGGACAGACCGGCCTCGATGAGGTCGCTGCCGCTGCCCTTGTCCGTCGAGCCGTTGGCGGTCGAGGACGGACCACCGCAGGCGGAAAGGCCCGCCGTGATGGCGGCCGCGGCACCAACGGCACTGGTGTAACGCAGGAAGGTGCGGCGCTCGACACCGGCTGATCTCAGCTCGGGCACGGGTCCTCCAGGGACTTGAGGTAGGGCGTCAGGGGCAGAAAACAGGGGTCTGGCACAGGCTCACGGGGACCGCGGCACCTGAAGCATCAGACGTCAGATGTCTGATGCCTTGATAGCGTGGGAACGTAGCTTGACAATCGAGAGGGGTCAAGAGGTGGGGAGTTCACATATGTCCGGAACGAGGCCCGGCCGGCAGCTGCTCCGGCAGGAAGTCGTCGACGGCATCAAGCGGTACATCCTCGAGGAGAGGCTTCGTCCCGGGGACCCGCTGCCCACCGAGCCCGCCCTGTGCGAGGCCCTCGGCGCCAGCCGCTCCAGCGTCCGCGAGGCCGTCAAGATCCTCAACGCACTGGACATCGTCGAGGTCCGTCACGGGCACGGCACCTACGTCGGCCGGCTGAGCCTCTCCGCGCTGGTGGAGAGCCTCACCTTCCGCGGACTGCTCTCGCCCGACGACGACTTCCAGGTGATGTCCGACCTGGTCGACGTGCGCGAGCTCTTCGAGCGCGGGCGGGCCGACCGGATCGTCTCGCTGCTCACCCCTGAGCAGCTGGACACCCTGGACGGCCTGGTGGCCACCATGCGCGCGACCGGGGCCCAGGACGGGAACGGCTTCGTCGCCGCCGACCGCGCCTTCCACGCCCTGCTCGTCGCCCCGCTCGGCAACGATCTGATCGGGCAGCTCTCGATGGCGTTCTGGGACGTGTACGCGATCGTCGCACCGCACCTGGACGGCTTCACGCACAGCGACGAGACGGAGACGATCGCCGCCCACCAGAACATCGTGGACGCCGCCAGGGCCGGCGACATCACCGGGTTCATCAAGGCGCTCGGCGAGCACTACGCCCCCGTCCGGCGCCGCATCTCCGAGGCCCGCGCCCGGCGCTGAGCCGCCCGCCTGGGCCCCCGGACCGACGGAACCGTCCCGGGGGCCCTTGACGGCCCCCGCAGCGGGTGCCTAGGGTCCGTGTGCCGACAGGACATCTGACGTCATCCGTCTGATGACCGGTGCAACACCTCGCACATGGCATTCCCCGCCGCGCCCCCAGGAGGGCACCTCCATGCCGTTCACGGACCTCTCGCTCGCGGACTGCCGCGACTACCGGCCGACGCTTCCCGTCCCTGCGGACTTCGACGCCTTCTGGTCGCGGACCCTGGACGAGGCCAGGTCCTGCGTGACGGACAAGCCGGTGTTCACGGCGGTGGAGACCGGGCTCACCCAGGTCCGTACGTACGACGTGACGGTTCCCGGCTTCGCCGGACAGCCGGTGCGCGGCTGGCTGCGGATGCCGGCCGGGGCGGACGAACCGCTCGGCTGCGTCGTGGAGTTCCTGGGGTACGGCCGCGGGCGGGGACTGGCGCACGAGAACCTGCTGTGGGCCTCGGCCGGTTACGCGCACCTGCTGATGGACACGCGCGGCCAGGGCTGGTCGGCCGCGGGCGGTGACACCGCCGATCCGGACGGCGGTGCGGCCGGAGTCGTACCCGGCTTCCTCACCCGGGGCATCGAGAGCCCCGAAACGTACTACTACCGGCGGCTGTTCACCGACGCGGTGCGCTGCGTCGACGCGGTGCGCAGCCGGCCCGAGATCGATCCGGACCGGATCGTGGTGACCGGGGTCAGCCAGGGCGGCGGAATCGCGCTGGCCGTCTCGGGGCTGATCCCGGGGCTGGCCGGGGTGATGCCGGATGTGCCGTTCCTCTGCAACTTCCGTCGTGGGGCGGAGATTGCGGGCCGCCCGCCGTTCACCGAGATCGCCGAATACCTCAAGCTCCACCGCGACCGCACGGAGTCCGTCTTCGCCACGCTGTCGTACTTCGATGCCGCACTGCTCGCCACCCGGGCCACGGCCCCCGCACTGTTCTCCATCGCGATGATGGACGACATCTGCCCGCCCTCCACCTGCTTCACCGCCTACAACGGCTACGCCGGACCCAAGGACGTACGGGTCTACGAGTTCAACGGGCACGAGGGCGGCGCGGAGTACCAGCAGCGGGAACAACTCGTCTGGGTGCGCTCCCTGTTCGCAGGCCTGCCGTCGGGGCAGGCCGGCCGCTCCTGACCGGAGGCACCTTCCGTGCGCAGACGTTCCATGCTTTTCGCCGCAGGCGCGGCAGCCCTGAGCACCCAGCTCGGCGGCCGCGCCTTCGCCGCCGCTTCGAGCAGCGGCCCGATCCTGGACCACGACACCCCCGTGGACCTGGACGGCAGCGAGTACGTCGACCTGTCGAACCAGGCCGGCGTACTCGCCCCGCTCACCGCGGGAACCATCGTCGTCACCTTCCGCACCACCAGCCACAACCAGGCGATGACGCTGATCAGCGCCTCGGACCCGACCGCCCCCTCCTCCAACATCACGCTCAATCTGAGCGGCGGCGCCCTTCAGTTCTCCGTACGCGAGAAGGGCGCGGTGCTCATTAATGTCATGACCCGGACACGTTACGACGACGGGCTGCGCCACACCGTCGCCGTCACGGTCGACGCCTCGGGCACCAAGCTGCACGCAGGCGGGCGCACGGTCTTCGAGACGTCCCAGCACGCCTTCTTCGGGAACGTCTCCAAGCCGACCGCTCTCGCGCTGGGGCGCAACACCGACAGCGACCACCCCGGGGGCGAGTGGTTCTGCACCGGCACCATCGAGCGGGCCGCCGTCTGGGACCGGGTGCTGAGCGAGACCGAACTGGTCGCGCAGAGCCCCCGCCCCGATCTCGCCGACCTGGGCCGGATCTCCACGATCCTCAACAGCAACACCCCGGCCACCTGGGTCATCACGGGTGACAGCATCACGCACGGCGCACTGCACACCAACGGCTGGCGCAGCTACCCGGAGCACTGGACGGAACGGGTCCGCTGGGAACTGGGCAAGCCGAAGAACCGCGACTTCGTGATCGATTCCGGGGTGAGCGGCGCCACCAGCGCCGAACTCGTCGCACAGTTCGGCGAGCGGGTCACCGCCTTCTCGCCGCACGTCGTCTCGGTCATGATCGGTACGAACGACATCGCGACGTCCGGCCTCGGCCTCGACACCTACCGGGCCAACCTGGTCTCGCTCGTCCGCTCCGTGCGGGCCCTGCCCGGCTCCCCCGTACCGCTGCTCCAGTCGCCCAACCCCGTCGATCCGGCGAAGTGGCCGGGCCGGGTGAACCTTTCGCAGTACGCGCAGGTCATGGGCGAGGTCGCGGCGCAGGAGAGCGCCGTCTTCGTAGACCACTACAACGACTGGCTGAGCGGCAACGGCGGCCAGGTCCCCCTGCCCCTGCTCAATGACGGGCTCCACCCCAACGAGCGGGGTCATCACCACATCGTCCTGAAGATGATCAAGGAACTGCGGATCTTCGACACGGGCAGCCGGGTCTGCACCCTGAACATCCCGTAGCCCCGGCGCACCCCCAATCTCCCACCCTTCGAGAAGCCCCACCCCTTCCGAGAAGAGAGATCGTCCATGCAGAGAACAGTCCCGTTCGCCCTGCTCGGTGCCGCCCTGCTGGTGGTCACCACGACCGGCACCGCCCAGGCCGCGGCTCCCGCGCCCGGCACGCTCACCTCCCAGGACCTGACGGTCGACGGGGTCGGCTCCCCGCACTACCGCATCCCGGCCCTGACCACCTCGGTCAAGGGCACTCTGCTGGCCGCCTACGACGCCCGTCCCACGCTGGGCGACCTGCCCTCCAACATCAGCGTCGTACTGCGGCGCAGCACCGACGGCGGCACGACCTGGCAGGCACAGCAGGTGGTCCGCGCCGACGCCGCGCCCAACGGCTACGGGGACCCGAGCCTGATCGTCGACCGCACCACGGGCCGGATCTTCCTGTTCTACGCGGCCGGAGTGAACCAGGGCTTCTTCGGCTCGGCCACCGGCAACGACGAGACCGACCCGAACGTCCTGCAGGCCGACTACAGCTACTCGGACGACGACGGCCTGACCTGGACCCACCGCCGGATCACCAAGCAGATCAAGAACCCGGCCTGGGGCGGCATGTTCGCGGCGTCCGGTGAGGGCATCCAGCTGCGCAACGGCCCGCACAAGGGCCGGCTGATCCAGCAGTACGCCATCCGCAACAACGGGGCCAACTACGCGGTCAGCGCGTACAGCGACGACCACGGCGAGACCTGGAGGACGGGCACGCCGGTCGGCCCCGGCGGCGACGAGAACAAGACCGTCGAGCTGAACGACGGCACCATCATGCTCAACAACCGCTCGGCGCCGTACCGGACGATCGCGTACTCCTCGGACGGCGGTGTCACCTACACCCCGTTCGTCCAGGACACCGAGCTCCCCGACCCGGCGAACAACGCCTCGGTCATGCGCTACGCCCCCGACGCCGCGGCCTCCGACCCGCAGTCCTCCTGGCTGTTGTTCAGCAACACCGAGGCCACGTCACGGCGCAACCTCACGGTCAAGATGTCCTGTGACAACGGGAAGACCTGGCCGATCAAGAAGGTCGTCGACTCGGGCGCCGCGGCCTACTCGACGCTGACCCGGCTGCCGGACGGCCGGCTCGGGCTCCTGTACGAGCGGGGCAACGCCGAGCACATCACGTACGACTCGTTCGACCTGAAGTGGCTCGGCGGCACCTGTGCCGACATCACGATCACTCCTCCTGCGACCCTCAAGGCGGGCACGAGCGCCCAGGTGACGGTCCGGGTCGTCAACCGGATGGACGTCACCCGCAGCGCGGGCACCATCGACCTGGCCGTGCCGAGCGGCTGGACGGCCAAGCAGACCGCGTTCCCCGCGACGAGGCCCGGTGAGGGAGCCAACGTCAAGGTCCCGGTCACCGTGCCCGCGGGCGCGTCGGGGAACGCCACGCTCACCGCCACCTACCGGGCGGACGGGAAGCAGGCGTCGGGCAGTGCGACGGTGACCGTCACGCCTTAGCCCGAACGAAGGCCCTGCGTCCAGCCGCCACGGAGCGGTTGGACGCAGGTTGCCGCCACCCCGTTCAATGGGCGCCACACGCAGGTCTCGGAGCAACCGGAGAAGGCGGTGGCGGAAGTGGCAGGAGCCCGATTACGCATCGGAGTGGTCGGCGGGAGCGTCGCAGGCTGTGCGGCTGCGATCGCGGGGGCCAGGGCAGGGGCCGAGGTCACGGTGTACGAGCGCAGCGACGGGGCGCTGGAGGACCGGGGGTTCGGCATCGTCGTCCCGCCGCCGCTCCACGCGGAACTGGTCGCGGCAGGCTATCTGGACCCCGGCATGCCGACGGCCCCGGTGCGCTCGCGGGTCTGGCTCACCCGGGAACGGGGGCGGCCCACCGCACGTGAACTGGCCAGACAGGAAGGCGCGGTGACACCCTGTCACTGGGGACTGCTCTGGCGCGCGCTGCGTGCGAACGCCGACGGCGTCACCTACCACCGGGGCCGGCCCGTCACCGAGGTGCTGCGTCATGCCTCGGGCGGCGCCGTGATCCGTACGGCGGACTCGGAGGAGTGGTACGACATCGTCGTCGGCGCGGACGGCCCGCGGTCCGTCACCCGCACGGCCGTCGCCCCGGAGGTCCAGCCGGTTCCCGCGGGATACGTGGTGTGGCGCGGCACGCTGCCGCTCGACGCGCTCGCCGGACACCCGCATCAGCTGGAACTGGTGCGAACTGCCTGGCTCATGCTGGGATTCCGTGGTGGACACGGCGTGTTCTACCTGATCCCGGGCCCTCTCGAGGGGTCCCGGCTGCTTGCCTACGCCATCTACGGTCCCCCTCCCCCGCCGTCGTGGGGCGCCGGGCGCGAGGAGTACGTGCGGCACGTGGCCGAGGAGCACTTCCCGGCGGACTGGGCCGAGATCGTCGGCCGGGGTGCGCACACCTCCCTGGCCTGCCACGACGTCGCCGACTTCCATGTGCCCCGGGTCGCGGAACCGCCGTTCCTGCTGGCGGGCGACGCGGCGAGCATCACCCGGCCGCACACCGCGAGCGGCGCGACCAAGGCGCTGCAGGACGCGCTCTGCCTGGAGCGGGTGCTGCGTGCGTCGTCGTCCGCTGCCGAGGCACTGCGCCGGTACGCGGACGAGCGGTCGGGCGAGGGGGCCCGCCTGGTCGCCCTGGGCCGCAGGCTGGGGCACGCCATGGTCGAACGGACCCCGGACTGGGCGGCGATGGGCGCTGCGGAGGTGGCGGCATGGAGCCGCGCCACGCTGAACGGCGCCGACAGCTATCTGTACAGCGACGTCCAGCGGGACTGACGTGAGGGAGCGTCTCAGCGGCCGGCCGGGGCCGCGTCGGCGGTCAGTGCGGCCATGTCCACGACCCGGTCGGCGGCCTCCGCCACGGCCGGGTCGTGTGTCGCCACGACCGTGACGCAGTTGTCCTGGTGAGCCCGTTCGGCGAGGAGCATGGCCAGGTCACCGGCCTGGGAGCGGTCGACGGCCGCCGTCGGCTCGTCGATCAGCAGCAGCTTCGGCGAGAGGAAGAGCGCACGGGCCAGGGCCACCCGCTGGCGTTCGCCGCCGGAGAGCTGTTCGGGGCGGTGGCGGAGCCGGTGGCCGAGCCCGACCCGGGTCAGGGCCTCCTCGGCGCGGGAGCGATGTGCGCGCGGGCGTTCGCCGCTGATGTACACGGCGGCGAGCAGCTGATCGGTGGCGGTGAGGCCGGAGAGCAGGTTGCCGCTCTGGAACATGTAGCCGATCCGTTCCCGGCGTGCCTTGGCGCGTCGGGCGTCGGTGAGCCCGGCGAGGTCCTCACCGTCCAGCAGGACCTGCCCGGAGGTGGGCCGCAAGAGTGCGCCCGCGACGGCGAGCAGCGTGGACTTGCCTGAGCCGGACGGGCCGACGAGAGCCGTCATCCGGCCGGGCTCGAAGGTGACGTCGAGCCCGTCGAAGACGGTGGTACGGGCGTCGGTACGGCCGAACGTGACGGTGACTCCGGTCAGTTCGAGGCTCATCGGTTGGCTCCCAGCATGGTCAGCGGGTCGGCTCGGGTGACCCGGCGCAGAGTCAGGGCGGTGCCCGCGAGGCCCACGGCCGCGACGGTGCACATGGTGGCGGTGAGGGTCGTGGCGGGCAGGCTGAACGGCACCTGTTCGCCGACCAGGAGCCCGACCGCTCCGGCGAGCGCGGCGCCCGCCGCGGTGCCCAGGACGACGACCAGGGCCGCCTGGAGGACGGTGTGGGTGAGGAGCCTTCTGCGGGAGGCGCCCATGGCGCGCAGCAGGGCGAGTTCGGGCTGCCGTTGCACGGTCCACACGGCGAAGAAGGCGCCGACCACGAGCGGGGCGATCAGGTAGAGGAAGACCTGGATCGAGTTCATGGTGACGCGCTCCCCGGTGTAGCCGGGAGCCGCCTCGTACGCCTTCTCCTTGCTGAGCGTGGTGGTGGAGTACCGCGCGTCGAGGTCGGCGGTGGAGGTCCCGTCCGGCGGGGTACGCAGGGCGAGGGCGCTGAACTGGCCGGGGATCGCGGTGGTCCGGGAGGCCGGAGCGCCCGGGGTGCTGAAGCGGATGCGCTGCCAGGTCTTCAACGGGACGTAGGCGACGGGCACATGCCCGTAACTGGAGCGCTCGGTCCGCCCGACGACGCGCAGTTCGATGCCGAGCCGGTCGATGACGAGGGTGTCGCCGACACGCACGCCCTCGTCTGCGAGCTTGGCGGACATCACCATGCTGTCCGCCGCCGCACCGGAGAGGCCGTCGCCCTCGGTGACCGGGGGTGCCAGGAAGGAGCCGGGTTCGACGCCGAAGGCGGCGAGATCGACCTCGGCGCCACGATTCGTCGTGCCGCGGGTGATGGAGACCCCCAGCGGAGTCGTCTCCGTGTCCGCGTCCGCACTCCAGGCGGCGGCGGTCTTCTCGTCGAGGAGACTACGGGCGAACTGGTCGGACCGGGCGTCCGAGGAGAAGACCAGCTGCGAGGCGGGCAGGCGGCGCAGCGCGGAGATCGTGTCGTCGCCCAGACCGGTGGTGAAGCCGGAGACGATGCCGACGAGTGCGGCGACGAGCACCACGACGGATCCCATGAGCAGGAAGCGCCCTCGGGCGGCGCGCAGCTCCAGCAGAGCGAGGAACACGGCGGTTCCCTTCGGTGGGTCGATGTTAGGGACGGTGTGTCGCCAACATAGATGATGGGGACGCCGCGTCCCCAAGTGGGGGTCGTCATGGCCGCCCGGGCTTCTAGACTGGGCCGGTGCCCAGGATCAGAGCCGCCACGGTCGCCGAGCACCACGCCCAGCAGCGACTGGCCCTGGTGCGGGCGGCACGCGAACTGCTGGAGAGCGGTGACGCCGACGCCGTGACCTTCACCGCGATCGCCAAGGCGACGGGCCTCGCCCGCAACAGCGTGTACAAGTACTTCCCCGGCAGGCCCGAGCTGCTCGCCGCGGTCGTCGAGGACGCGATGCCCCGCTGGACGGACGCCATCCGGGCCGGCATGTCGGCGGTCGGTACGCCCGAGGAGAAGATCGCGGCCTACGTGTCCTCGCAGCTGGACCTGGTGCGCGGCGGGGAACACCGGATCGCCCAGGCGCTGGCCGGGGTCCGGGACGCGGCGGTGGTGCGGGAGAGCGCGGTGCGCGCCCACCGGGAGCTGCTGACCCCGCTGATCGGCGCACTGACGGAGCTGGGCGAGGAGGATCCGCGGCGCACCGCGCTGCTTCTGCAGGGAATCGTCAACGCGGCCACGACGGCGATCGAGAACGGCGACGACCCGGTCGCGGTGACGGACCGGGCGGTACGCATGGCCGTCACCGCGATCACCGGGACGACGCCGGAGCGGTGAGAGCCCGGCCGGTGCCGGGCACGACACCGTGACTACCGGAGCGGTGAGAACACGGCCTGCACCCGGCACGACACGGTGGCTACCGGACCGGGGAGAACACGGCCGGTGCCGGGCACGACACCGTGGCCACTGGACCGGGAAGACTTCCAGCCATGTGCGGATGCCGTCGAAACGGGTGCGCATCGCCCTCACCGCGAACACCGGGACGACGCCGGAGCGGCAAGAGCCCGGCCTGCACCCGGCACGACACCGTGGCTACCGGACCGGGGAGGCCTCCAGCCGGGTGCGGATGCCGTCGAAGTGGGTGCGCATCGCCCTCACCGCGCGCAGGCCGTCGGCCGCCGCCACGGCCTTGACGATCTCGCTGTGCTGGGCGCAGGTGACCCAGGGGTCTTGGTGGCCGTCGTCGAAGTCCTCGCGCACCCGGTCCATCGCGGCCCAGAAGGCGTCGAGCACCTCGCTGAGCAGGTGGTTGTCCAGCGAGGCGTAGAGCGCGAGGTGGAACGCCCGGTCGGTGGAGCGTGCCACCCGGCCCGTGCGGGCCTCCTCCTCCATCTTCTCGACCAGGGCCCGCAGCACTTCGATGTCCTCGTCCGGGACACCGGCCGCGACGGCCCCGACAAGACCCGCCTCCAGCGCCTCCCGCACCTTCATCAGCTCGGCCAGCCCCGGCTCGCCCTGCCGGTGGCGGACGGCCGCGCGGAAGGCCAGCCCCTCGGCGAACGGCGACAGGGAGAGCGAGCCCACGAACGTGCCGTAACCCCGGCGGATCTCCACGACATTGACCGCCTGGAGCGATTTCAGCGCCTCGCGCACCGACACCCGGCCGGCCCCGAAGAGCTCCATCAACTCGGTCTCCGTGGGCAGCGCGTCACCAGGCGCGAGCCGTCGCTCCAGAATCAGTTCCTTGATCCAGCGCTCGATGTCCTGAGCCATGGTGGGCCGCGCCACAACATCCTCCTGAGGTGCCGTTGCCCCTTGACCGTTCCCAGGAGCATCTGATTAAGGTGAGCCAGACATAGGACATCTTACGTCTCATGTCTCGATCCGGGTAGCCGCTCAGGCCGCGGATCGGTGTCCCGATCAGCTGGAGTCCTCACCATGTCTCTGACCGCACCGCTGCACGGCGTCGTCCCGCCGGTCTGCACCCCGCTCGACTCCCGCGGGGAGGTCGACACCACGTCGCTCGTCCGCCTCGTCGAGCACCTCATCGGCGGGGGCGTACACGGACTCTTCGCGCTCGGCTCCACCAGCGAGGTCGCCTACCTCACCGACGAACAGCGCGCCACGGTCCTGGAGACCGTCGTCAACGCGACCGACGGCCGCGTACCGGTCCTCGCCGGGGTCATCGACACCACCACCGCGCGGGTCATCGAGCACGCCAAGTCCGCCGCCGCCCTGGGCGCCGACGCCCTGGTTGCGACCGCGCCGTTCTACACCCGTACCCACGCCAAGGAGATCGCCGGGCACTTCCGCCGGCTGCGCGCCGAGGTGGACCTGCCGCTGTTCGCGTACGACATCCCGGTCGCCGTGCACAGCAAGCTTTCCTCCGCGCTGGTCCGTGAGCTCGCCGAGGACGGCACCCTGGCCGGCCTCAAGGACAGCAGTGGCGACGAGGGCGGGCTGCGCCGGCTCGTCGTCGAGCTCGGCGGCCGCGAGGGCCGCGCCGACGGCCCGGTGCCGGACTTCAGCATCCTCACCGGCTCCGAGCTGACCGTCGACGCGGCCCTGCTCGCCGGCGCCGACGGCGTCGTCCCCGGGATCGGCAACGTGGACCCGGCGGCCTACGTACGGCTCTACGAGGCCGCACGGGCCGGTGACTGGACGCTGGCCGCCAAGGAGCAGGAGCGGCTGATCGAGCTGTTCGCCATGGTCGACGTCGGCCCCGAGGCCGACATGGGCCGCAGCTCCTCGGCGCTCGGCTCGTTCAAGTCGGCGCTCCGGCTGCTCGGCATCATCGACTGCGGCGACACCGCGTTCCCGCAGATCCAGCTGTCCGCCGAATCCGTCGCGCTCGTCTCCGGACGGCTGCGCGACGCCGGTCTGCCGCCGGTCCGATGACCACCTCGGCACAGCCGGCACCGGCCGGGGGGCCCGTCGTCGGCCTCGACCTCGGCGGCACGAAGATCGCGGCCGCGCTCTTCGGAGCGGACGGCACGGTCCTGGCCCGGCACAGCAGGCCCACTCCGGCCCAGGAGGGCGCCGCCGCGGTGCTCGACGCGCTCGCCGCGGCCGCCGACGAGGTCGACCCCGGCCGCAGCGCCACGGTGCTCGGCATCGCAGCGGCCGGGGTGATCGATCCCCGTACCGGCATGGTCACCAGCGCCACCGACTCCATCCGCGGCTGGGCGGGCACCCCGCTGGGCGTCGGGCTGGCCAACCGCACCGGTTACGCGGTGGCCTGCGACAACGACGTGCGCGCCACGGCCGGACCGGAGCTCGCCGCGCTGAACGCGGAGACCGAGGGCCACGGCTCGCTGCTCTTCGCCGCCATCGGCACCGGTGTCGGCGGCGCCATCGCCGTCGACGGGCGGATGCTGCACGGCGCATCCGGAATCGCCGGGCACATCGGCCATCTGCCCAGCCCCGAGGCGGCCGGCCTGCCCTGCACCTGCGGCGCCGCCGGCCACCTGGAGGTCATCGCCTCCGGGCCCGGAATCGCCGCCCACTACGAGCGGCTGACCGGCGCCCCCGTGGACCGGCTGGAGACCGTCGCCGCGCGCGCCGCGCAGGGCGACGCCCATGCCGTCACCGCCATCACCACCGGCGCGGCCGCCGCCGGTCACGTCCTCGGCGGGCTCGCCAACGCGTTCGGCCCCGACCGGGTCGTCGTCGGCGGCGGGGTCCCGCGGATCGGCGCGCTGTACGAGGACGCCCTGCGGTCCGCCTTCGCCGGGGAGCTCATGAGGCCCCTGCGGCGGCTCGTCCCGCAGGCTCCGCTGTTCGGCCACGACGCGGCCGTGTTCGGCGCGGCCGCCCTCACCACCACCCTTCCCCTCCACCACCCGGGAGCTCTCCGATGACCGCACAGGAACTGGCCACTTCCCTCCAGGGCAAGCTGATCGTGTCCTGCCAGGCGCCCCCCGGCGATCCGATGCGGGAGACGTCCACCCTGGTGCGGCTCGCGCTGTCGGCGGTCGCCGGTGGCGGCGCCGCGATCCGGGCCAACGATCCGGAGGTCGTCGCCGCGATCACCGCCGCCGTCGACCTGCCGGTCATCGGTCTGTGGAAGGACGGCGACGTCGGGGTGTTCATCACCCCGACCGTCCGGCACGCCCTGGCGGTGGCCGAGGCGGGCGCGGCCGTCGTCGCAGCGGACGCCACCGACCGGCCGCGCCCCGACGGCTCCACGTTCGCCGAGCTCGTGGAGGCTGTTCACGCGGCAGGCGCCCTTGTCATGGCCGATGTCTCCACCCTCGCCGAGGGCGTCACGGCGGCCGCTCTGGGGGCGGACTTCGTCTCCACGACCCTGTCCGGCTACGTGCCCGGGACGCCGAAGCAGACCGGCCCCGATCTCGATCTGGTCTCGGCGCTCTCCGCCGCGATCGACGTCCCGGTCGTCGCCGAAGGCCGTATCAACACCCCCGAGGAAGCGGCCGAGGCCTTGGCACTCGGCGCCCACAGCGTCGTCGTCGGCACCGCCATCACCGCTCCCACGGCTCTGACCGCCCGCTTCGTGGCAGGCATCACCCGGCCCTGACCTGTCCCAACACGCGGGACGGCTGTTCAAATGACCGGGCACCGTCCCGCACCCTGGAGTCACCGTGCAGACCACCACACCCCCCACGCTCCCCTGGTACCGCCAGCTGAGCCGCACCCAGTGGAAGTCGTTCTTCGCCGCCTGGATCGGCTATGTACTCGACGGCTTCGACTTCGTGCTGATCACCCTCGTGCTGACCGAGATCAGTGACGAGTTCGGCCTGAGCACGGTGCAGGCGGCCAGCCTGATCTCCGGTGCGTTCATCACCCGCTGGCTGGGCGGGGCCGTACTCGGCGCCATCGGCGACCGCTACGGCCGCAAGCTCTCCATGGTGCTCAGCATCCTGCTGTATTCGGTGGGCACCTTCGCGTGCGGGTTCGCGTGGAACTACACCAGTCTGTTCGCCGCCCGGCTGGCCATCGGCATGGGCATGGCCGGCGAGTACAGCGCCAGCTCCACGTACGTCATGGAGAGCTGGCCCGCCGCCCTGCGCAACCGGGCCAGCGGTTTCCTGATCTCCGGCTTCTCGGTCGGCTCGGTGCTCGCCGCCCAGGTCTACGACTGGGTGGTGCCCTCGCTCGGCTGGCGCTGGATGTTCTACCTGGGGCTCATCCCGATCGCCATCGCGCTGTGGATGCGGCGTGCGCTGCCCGAGGCCGAGGAGTGGACGGAGTCCGTGGCGGACAAGGGCGCCAAGCCCAACCCGTTCCGGCCGCTGTTCCTGACCCGTGCTCGGTCCACCGTCAACATGGTCCTCGTCGTGGTCGCCACGGTCTCCCTGTTCCTCGTCTTCACCCCGGGCGGGGCCGGCATGGTGCCGGTGCTCGCGGTGATCGCCGGTCTCTCGCTCGCCGCGTTCGCCGTCCAGCTGGGCGGGAAGCGCAGCTGGGTGCTGTACCTGTCGATGATCGTCACGCTGTTCTTCGCGTTCCTGTACTCGTGGCCCATCCAGGCCCTGCTGCCCACGTATCTGAAGACGGAGCTGGGCTACACCACGGACCAGGTCACCGACGTGCTGTACTTCGCGGGCTTCGGCACCATGGTGGGCTGCTGGGTCGCGGGCTTCCTCGGCGACTGGATCGGCACGAAGAAGGCGTACGCGCTGACGCTGCTGGCTTCGCTCGCCTTCGTCTATCCGGTCTTCGCGGTGCAGAACAACCTGATGCTGCTCGGCATCCTGCTCTTCCTGCTCCAGGCGACGAGCTTCGGCATCTCCGGGCTGCTCCCCCGCTACATCGGCGGACACTTCCCGACCGCGAACCGGGGTGCGGCGCTCGGCTTCACTTACAACGTGGGCGCCCTCGGCGGGGCGGTCGCCCCGGTGCTCGGGGCCCATCTCGCCTCCGGGATGGACCTGGGCCGAGCACTGGCGGTACTGACGTTCGCGGGCACGGTGATCGTGGTGCTGCTAGTCGGCTTCGACGTACCGGCGCGACTGAACCGGCTGACGGACCCGGACGCCGAGCACGACCACCTGGCGGTGGCGCCGGCGCCGAACGCCGGCGAGCGCGTCCGCGCGGACCGGTAGCGACCTCGCCCGCAAGGTCACCGGTCCCCGCGGGTGAGGCGGTGAGGCCGTGGGCCGGCTCAGGAGAACAAACCGGTCACGGGTCGGACTTCGGCCACGGACCCGGTCCTGAGCCGACGGCCTCACACATCGCCGAGGAACCCGGGATCCACAGGCCCCGCCTGCCTGGCGAAATCAGCCGCCACGCCGAGGACCTCGCGCATCGGCACCGCCAGCCGTCTCGTGGCCGCGAGATCCGCGTGGGCCTCCTTGGACCACAGGAACGGAAAGACGGTGATTCCCTGCGAGAGGGCCAGTGCCCCGGCCTCCTCCCGCCAACCGGGCCAGCGCAGCCCGTCGTAGAACGTCTCCAGGCGGTCCGAGAGCAGCCAGGAGACCCACACGGAATGGCCCATCTCCAGCGTCTCCCACGCGAGGGTGTCGGGAGCGAAGTAGGTCATCTGGCCCGGGCCCCGGGGCGGCCGGAACCCTCAGGATCATGGCCGTTCAGCGCGAAGACCCCGCCCACGGCGTCGTGGCCCACGACAAGACCGGCCGCGGGGTGCCACGTGGGGTCGAAGGCCGCGGGAAACCCGTTGACCTGGCCCAGGCTCGGCAGACCGCCGTCGGCGGCCGAACCTCCGCCGAACACTCGCACCCAGCCGTCGTCCAGGAGCAGCCCGCCGGTGTTCAGCACGAGAGCACCGAGCATCGACCGGGCGGTGACCTGCATCTGCAAGAGGCTCCGACGCCCCTCGTCGAAGTCGGCGGGAAGCACCTGCACGGGAACGGAACACGCGGCGACGATCTCCTGAAGCCCGGGCCAGGCCGGATCGTCCGCGTCGGCCAACTCGTCGATCTCTCGCATCCGAAGATGATCGCACCGGCCCGCCCGGCCCCGACAACGGGGCCGGGGCCGCGCCCGAGAGCCTCGACGCGGCTTCACGGAGGATTTCGAGCGGGCACCCGGTCAACCGCAGTGCCGTCAGGCCTCAGACCGCGATGCGCTCGAAGACCGCGGCGAGTCCCTGACCGCCGCCGATGCACATGGTCTCCAGGCCGAAGCGGGCCTCACGGCGGTGCATTTCCCTGGTGAGGGTGGCGAGGATGCGGGCGCCGGTGGCGCCGACGGGGTGGCCGAGCGAGACGCCCGAGCCGTTCACGTTGATCCGTTCCTCGTGGTCCTTCTCGCCGAGGCCCAGTTCGCGGGTGCAGGCCAGCACCTGGGCGGCGAAGGCCTCGTTGAGCTCGATCAGGTCGAGGTCGGCGAGGGTGAGCCCGGCGCGGGCGAGCGCGGTCCGGGTCGCGGGGACGGGGCCGATGCCCATGGTGGCTGCGGGCACACCGGCGCGGGCGAAGGAGACCAGGCGCACCAGCGGGGTGAGGCCCAGGCGTTCGGCGGTGGCGGCGCTGGTCACCAGGCAGGCGGCCGCCGCGTCGTTCTGGCCGCTGGCGTTGCCCGCCGTGACCGTGGCGTCCGGATCGGACTTGCCCAGGATCGGGCGGAGCGCGGCAAGCTGTTCGGCGGTGGTGTCCGGGCGGGGGTGCTCGTCGGCGGTGACCACCGTCTCGCCCTTGCGCGTGCGCACCGTCACCGGGACGGTCTCCGCCTCGTACCGCCCCTCGGCCATGGCGCGGCCGGCGCGCTGCTGCGAGCGCAGGGCGAGGGCGTCCTGGTCGGCGCGGCTGATGCCGTACTCGCGGCGGAGGTTCTCGGCGGTCTCGATCATGCCGCCGGGCACCGGGTGGTTGACGCCGCCGGCGGTGACCCGGCCGCGGGCCAGCGAGTCGTGGAGCTGGAGGCCTGGCCCCTTGATACCCCAGCGGCCTTCGTGCGTGTAGTAGGGGGCGGCGCTCATCACGTCGACGCCGCCGGCGATCACCACGTCGCTGAAACCGGCCCTGATCTGCATCGCCGCGTCAAGGACGGCCTGGAGCCCGGAGCCGCAGCGGCGGTCGGTCTGAAGGCCGGTGACGGACTGCGGGAGCCCGGCGTCCAGGGCGGCGACCCGGCCGATGGCGGGGGCGTCGGAGGTCGGATAGGCGTGCCCGAGGATCACCTCGTCGACCCGGTCCGGATCGATCCCCGTGCGGGCGACGACCTCGGCGATGACACGTGCGGCGAGGGCGGCCGGCGTCTCCCCGGCGAACGCTCCGCCGAAGCGGCCGATGGGGGTGCGCAGCGGTTCGCAGATCACGACATCGTTCTGGTCGGGCACAGCGGGGCCTTTCAGGGAAGGGACAGAAGGGGACAAGGGTGTGTCACGACCCTCGCACCCGACGACTGAGTCGGTCCAATATCCAGTTCCCTCTGATTCAAGACGCAGCGCGTCTCAATGGGGCGGACGGCTCGGCGGGCGGGCGTCGGCAGCACGTCCCGGTGGGGCGGACGGCTCGGCGGGCGGGCGTCGGCAGCACGTCCCGGTGAGGCGGACGGCTCGGTGGGCTGGCGTCGGCAGCGCGTCCCGGTGAGGCGGACGGCTCAGTGGGCGGGCGTCGACAGCGCAGCCCCGGGAGCGGGCGTCGGCAGCGCGTCCTCAGCGACAGCGAGGACCGCGCGCAGGGCGGCCGAGGGATTGTCGTCCCGCCAGGCCAGGGCGGCCTGGCGCCTGATGGGCGGCCCGGCGAGCGGCCGGTAGACGAGGCCGCTCTGCTGGATGTGCTGGACGGAGGTCACCGTCAGGGTCACCCCGACGCCGGCGGCGACCAGCGCCAGGATCGTGTAGGAGTCGGGGGCCTCCTGCACCACCCTCGGGTTGAATCCGGCGGCCTCGCAGGCCCCGACCATCGCGTCCCGCACGGTGGAGCCGGTGTTCGCGGGGAACGAGACGAACGGCTCCCCGGCCAGTACCTCGATCGGAACGCTGTCCCGGGCGGCGAGCGGATGGTCGGAGGGCAGCGCGCACACCAGCTCCTCCTCGTCGATGACCCGGTAGGTCACGCCCGGCTGCGTCACAGGCAGTCGCACGAAGCCCAGGTCGAGCGAGCCGTCCGCGACCCGGGCCAGCGCGACGTTGGCGTAGGTCTGGCCGGTCATGACGAGTTCGATCCCGGGGTGGGCGGCGCGCACCGCCCTGGTCAGCCGGGGCAGCGTCTCGTGGCTGGAGGCACCCGCGAAGCCGATGCTGACCCGCCCGTACTCGCCGCGGCCGGCCGCCTTCGCGGCCCGTACGGCCGTGTCCAGGTCGTCGAGCACGGTCCGCACCGGCTGGAGGAACGAATCCCCCGCACTGGTGAGCCGCACCGAGCGGGTGTTGCGCTCGAAGAGCTGGACCCCCAGCTCCTTCTCCAGCTGACGGATCTGCTGGCTCAGCGGCGGCTGAGCCATCTGCAGCCGCCTGGCGGCCCGGCCGAAGTGCAGCTCCTCGGCCACGGCCAGGAACGCGGACAGATGGCGCAGCTCCATGCCCGCCCCTTCCTCAGCACTCATTGATTAACCAGACGTCCTGATCCGAGCTTAATTCGGTATTGGACAGCGAACAATGGACGCTGGCACCGTGGGTCGACACGCGCGCCCGCACAGGCAGAGGAGCACCGTGGCCACGACCCACCGGAAAGACAAGACGATGTCGATGAAGGCGGCGGTCGCCGCCTTCGTCCACGACGGCGCCACTGTCTGCCTCGAAGGCTTCACCCATCTCATCCCGACTGCCGCGGGTCACGAGATCATCCGACAGGGCCGCCGCGATCTCACGGTCGTACGGATGACCGCGGACATCGTCGTGGACCAGATGATCGCCGCGGGCTGTGTGACGCGGCTGGTCTCCTCCTTCGTGGGCAACTCGTCGGCCGGTTCGCTCGGTGAGCTCCGCCGCCGGGTGGAGAGCGCGGACCCGGCGCCCCTCGCCTTCGAGGAGTACAGCCACTACGGAATGATCTGCCGCTATCTCGCCGGTTCGCAGCGGCTGCCGTTCTACCCGTTGCGCTCCTACGGCGGCAGCGACCTTCCGTCCGTCAACAGCGATCTGCGCAAGGTGACTTCGCCGTATCCCGGTCCGGACGGCGAACCCGAGCAGATCTACGTCGTGCCGCCCGTCAACCCTGACGTGACGATCATCCACGCCCAGCGCGCCGACCGTGGCGGCAACACCCAGATGTGGGGGCTGACCGGCGTCCAGGCCGAGGCGGTGTACGCGGCGGACAAGGCGGTCGTCGTCGTGGAGGAGATCGTCGACGACGAGGTGATCCGCTCCGACCCCAACCGCACGCTCGTCCCCGCGCACGCGGTCGACGCCGTGGTCTGCTGCCCGCGCGGGGCGCATCCCTCGTTCGCCCAGGGGTACTACGACCGGGACAACGCCTTCTACCGGGCCTGGTCGCACATCAGCAAGGATCCGCAGCGCCTCCAGGACTGGCTGGACGAGTGGGTGCGTGGGACGGCGGACCACGCGGAGTACGTCGACAGGCTGGGCGAGGAGTTCTGGGCGGGGCTCGCGGTCGGCGAGGCGTTCAGCGAACCGGTGAACTACGGGCGACGACTGTGAGCACGTCCGGGGGAACCACGGCCACGGACCACGAAAGGGACGGCTCATGACCGCCACCACACCGGACTCCCTCACCTCGTCCGAACTGCTCTCCGTCGTCGCCTCCCGCGAACTGGCCGCGCGCCGTACCGTGTTCGCCGGGATCGGTCTGCCGACCCTCGCCACCGAGCTGGCCCATCTGACGGTCGCCCCGGACATCGAGGTGGTGTACGAGTCCGGGGTCTGCGGCGCCCACCCCTCGCAGCTGCCGGAGACCATCGCCGACGCGGTGCTGATCACGGGGGCGGAGGCGGTGATCCCGATGCCCATGCTCTTCGGCTGTGTGCTCCAGGGCGGCCATATCGACGTGGGCTTCCTGGGCGCCGCGCAGATCGACCGGTGGGGCAACCTCAACACCTCGGTGATCGGCGACTGGGACAGCCCGTCGGTCCGGCTGCCCGGTTCGGGCGGCGGCGTCGAGGTGATGGCCAACTCCCACGAGGTCTTCGTGGTGATGCGCCGTCACCACCCCCGCTCCTTCCCGGCGGAGCTCGACTTCTGCACCACCCCGGGCCCGGACCGCGCGCTCGCCGAGGGCATCCGGCCGCTGGGCGCCGGTGTCACCCGGGTCGTCACGGAACTGGGCATCCTGGCCCGCGAGGGCGTGGGCGAGGAGCTGCGGCTGGTCGCCGTCCAGCCCGGCGTCACCGTGGCGCAGGTGCGGGCCGCGACCGGCTGGGACCTCCGGGTCTCCGACACGGTCGACGAGGTGCCGCCCCCGACCGGGGACGAACTGCGGCTGCTGCGCGAGGATGTCGACCCGGCCCGCGTGTACCTGCGCTGATCCGCACCCACCTGTCCGGCACTCACCTGTCCGACACCCACCCGCCCCATCGAGAGGACCAGGACCACCATGCGTATCAGGATCGTCGGCGCCGGAGCCATGGGCCGCGGCATCGCCCAGTGGGCCGCCGTCGGCGGACACACCGTCGAGCTGTCCGACGTGCGGACGGAGGCGGTGACGGAGGCGGCCGCCTTCGTACGGTCCATGCTCGAAAGGGCCGTGCAGAAGGGCCGGATGTCCGCCGAGGACGCGGCCGGCGCCGTGGACCGGGTGCTTCCGCTGGACGACCCGTGGGCCGAGGGACCGGACGTCGAGCTGGCCATCGAGGCCGTACGGGAGGACCTGGCCACGAAGACGGAGGTCTTCGGCAGGCTGGAGCAGGCGCTGCCCGCATCCGCCGTCCTCGCCACGAACACCTCCTCGCTGTCCGTGACCCGGATCGCCGCCGGTCTCAAGGACCCGACGCGCCTGGCCGGGCTGCACTTCTTCAACCCCGTCCCGCTGATGCGGATCGTCGAGGTCGTACCCGGCGCCGCCACGCGCCCGGAGATCCCGCCGCTGCTCACCGCGCTCGTGGAGAGCTGCGGACACCGTGCGGTGACGGTCGCCGACACCCCGGGATTCCTCGTGAACCACGCCGGGCGCGGACTGGCGACCGAAGCACTCGCGCTGCTGGAGGAGACGGTCACCGACCCGGCGGGCATCGACCGCATCGCGCGGGACGTACTGGGCCTGCGGATGGGCCCGTTCGAGCTGATGGACCTCACCGGACTCGATGTGACCGCCGCGGTCATCGACTCGATCTGGGAGGGCTTCCGCCACGAGGACCGGCTCCGTCCCTCGTACCTGACCCCGAACCGGGTGACGGCCGGGCTGCACGGGCGCAAGACGGGACGCGGCTGGTTCCCGTACGGCCCCGAGGCAGCCGCGCCCGCGCCGGAGGCGCCGCTCACCGGCGACCCGGACCGGCCGGTGCACGTCGTCGCCGCCTCCCCGGCCGGCGAACGCGACGCCACAGCGCTGCGGGAGGCTCTGACCGCGGCGGGGGCCACGGTCGAGACCGGCGCGGAGCCGTCCGCCGGGGCGCTGGTACTGGTCCCGGTCTGGGGCACCACGGTGGCCTCCGCGGTGGCCGCGCACGGGCTGCCCGCGGGGCGCACCTTCGGGGTGGACCCGTTGGCGACGGCCGGGCGCCGCCGGGTTCTGGCCGTGACTCCGGCCGCGGAGCCGGCGGCGGCGCGGGACGCCCGCGCGGTACTGGCGCGGGCCACGGCCGGAGGCGAGCCGTTCGCGGTGTCGGTGGTGCGGGACACGGCGGGCTCGGTCGCACAGCGGCTGCTCGCGTCGATCGTGTCGGTCTCGGCATCGATCGCGGAGCGCGCGCTGGCGGCCCCCGCCGACATCGATCTGGCGGTGACGACCGGTCTCGGCTACCCGGTGGGCCCGCTGGCCTGGGGCGACCGGATCGGCGCGGTCCGAATGCTGGAGCTGCACGGGGCGCTGTACGCCACGACCGGTGACCCGCGCCACCGCCCGACCCGCTGGGTCACCGAACGTGCGGCAGTGGGCCTGGCCCTGACGGACCCGGGCACCTCGCCGGCGGACTGCCTGGACGGCGAGGAGGCAGGCGGAACCGTGTGAGCGGCGCGGCGCGGCCCTGCCGGCTCTCGGTTCAGCCCACGAGCCGGACCGCAGCCGGCAGGCCCGCCGCCGTCACCGCGCCAGAAGCCGAGGACGCGCAGAGCGGGACGGGACGGGGCGGGACGGGGCGGGACGGGGCGGGACGGGGCGGGACGGCGCCGGTCGCGCGGCGCGGACGGCATGGACGGTGCGCGCCATGAACGGCGCGGACGGCGCGACGGCTCGACGGCTCGACGGCTCGACGGCTCGACGGCATGAACGGCGCGGGCAGCGCGGACGGCATGAACGGCATGAAGGGTGCGGGCAGCGCCGGCGGTGCGGGATAGGAAACGACCGATTCGTTCAAGACCGCGGGCCGGTATCCGGCCTACCGTCGGGTCATGACTCCACGACTCGACGCAATCTCCCTCACCACCGCGGATCTGGCCGCGTCGCTCGCCTTCTACCGCCGGCTCGGCCTCGACATCCCCGCCGACGCGGAATCCTCACCCCATGTCGAAGTGACGCTCCCGGGCGGGCAGCGCCTGCTGTGGGACACCGAGGCCGTCGTCCGCTCCTTCGACCCCGAGTGGGCCGCGGCGAACGGCGGTGAGCGGCTCGGGCTCGCCTTCCTCTGCGACAGCCCGGCGGAGGTCGACGCCGTCCACGACGAGCTGACCGGCGCCGGATACCGGAGCCATCTGAAACCGTGGGACGCGGTGTGGGGGCAGCGCTATGCGGTGGTCCTCGACCCGGACGGCTGTGCGGTGTCGCTGTTCGCGCCGGCAGCCTCCTGAGCCGGTCACCCGGACCACGCACGGCCTGGGCCGATCACCTGGACCACGCACGGCCTGAGCCGATCGCCCGGGCACGCACGGCCGGCGCAGATCACCGCGCCGGCCGCCCCGGAGGCAGTGGCCGGAGCGTACGAGCACGCTACGTCGGCGGGTCCGCTCCCCGTGCGGCCAGGTACCCGGAAAGGGTGGTGCCGGCCAGTTCGCGCACCTCCCGCGCGAGGTGGGCCTGATCGGCGCAGCCCGCGATCAGTGCGGCGTCGGCGTATGGCGTCCCTGCCCTTACGAGCGCCAGCGCCCGTTGCAGCCGCAGCACCCGGGCGAGCGTCTTGGGGCCGTATCCGAAGGCGGCCAGGGAGCGGCGGTGCAGCTGACGGGCGCCGAGGCCCGCCGCCTCGGCCGTCTGCGCGACGGTACGGCCGCTGTCCAGCCGCGCGGCGACGAACCGCATCACCGGGTCCGGCGGCGCGGTGTCCGCCGACCGGAGCACCGCGATGTCCTCCAGCGCGGCAGCCGGGTCGGCGGCCCCGGCGACCCGCTCGGTGAGTTCACGGACCGACGCCGCCGGCCACAGGTCGGCCAGCGCGACGCGGCGGTCACGCAGTTCGTGCGCCGGTACGCCCAGCAGGGCGGGCGCCGTCCCGGGGGCGAAGCGGATGCCCGCGTAACTGCCGCCGCCCGAGCCGGACGGCGGTTCCGCACGGGTGTCCGGGCCTGCGACGAGCAGTCGGCCGTCAATCCACAGCAGGTCCATGCAGCCGTCGGGCAGCACCGCGTGGCCCGGTCCCTGCGGCACGGTCAGGGTCCATACCTTCGCACCGTCGATTCGCGACGCGCGCTCTTCGTACCTGTCGCCCATGGCACTAGTCTCGTCGACTGACGGAGAACGGGCGGAACCGCGGCACCCCGGGGGCGGCCATGGCGGCACTGATGGAGTTCACCACCGACAGCGGCGAGACGGTGACGGTCGAGGTCGACCGGCACGCCCCGGGTGCGCAGCTGGTCGCGCGCGACGGCCATGCGCTGGCCCGGGCGGAGCGCACCTTCGACGAGGCGCTCCAGGGCATCCGGTCGGCGGCCGAGTCGGCACTGGCGGTGTTCCGGGACGGCACGCTGAAGCCGGACGGGGTGGAGCTCGAATTCGGTGTGAAGATCACGGCCGAGGCCGGGGCTGTGATCGCCAAGAGCGCGCTGGAGGGCCATCTGACGGTCAAACTGTCGTGGTCGCCGGGCTCGTCCACCGGGACCCTTGCGACGGCTCCGCCCACGTCGCCCGCCCCGCCCGCCGACTGAGGCTGACGGCCGGCCCGCTCACTCGCCGTGCGGCTGCGGTTTGTCCGGCTCCTTCTCACGGCTCGGCTGCAGGCGGGACTTCACGTCGTCCGGCGGCAGGAACCGTGACCACCGTTCCGGGAACTCGGACGGCATGTACGGGCTGTCGCCGTCGTCCCCGTCGTCGTCCGGGCCGCCGTCCCAGCTCTCCGCCTGGGTGCGGGCCACGAACTCGGCCGCCTGGGCCGCGCGCACCCGGTCGTTGGCGGCACGGGCCGCCGCCGTCGCCACCGAGGGCCACACCCGGTCGATGGCCGCGTTGACCGCGGCGCCCACCAGCACCGCGAACGCGGAGATGCCGATCCACAGCAGTACCGCGATCGGGGCGGCCAGCGACCCGTAGATCGTGGGCCCCTCGACCGTACTGGTGAGGTAGATCCGCAGCAGGAAACTGCCGAGCACCCACATCGCCAGGGCCATCAGGGCACCCGGCATGTCCTCGATCCACGGCGAGCGGACGGGGACGGACACGTGGTAGAGCGTCGTCAGGAAGGCGATGGACAGCAGTATCACCAGCGGCCAGTACAGGACGCTTATGACCTCGGTGCCCCAGGGGATGAACTCCACGACCCGGTCGGGGCCGACCACCAGGAGCGGCAGCACGACCGCGCCCAGCAGCAGCGCCACCACGTACAGCAGGAAGGCGAGCATCCGGGTCTTGACGAGGCCGCGCTGGCCGTCGAGCCCGTACATGACGGTGATGGTGTCGATGAAGACGTTGACCGCGCGTGAACCGGACCAGAGCGCGATCGCGAAGCCGATCGAGATGACGTCGGGCCGGGCCCCGGTGGTGACGTCAGCCAGGAGCGGTTTGGCGAAGTCGTTGACGCCGCGCTCGGAGAGCACCGTGTGGGCGGCGCTGAGGATGTTGCGCTCGATGGAGGCGACCGTGGTGGTGCTGGTCCACTCGTCGACGTAGCCGAGCAGGCCGATCAGTCCGAGGAGCAGCGGAGGCAGGGACAGCAGGGTGAAGAACGCCGCCTCGGCGGCGAGTCCCAGAATGCGGTACTCCATGCACGAATTGACGGTGTCCTTCAGCAACTGCCAGGCCAGTTGCCGCTTGGACACGTTGCGATAGAGCACTCTGGCCCGGTGGAGCCGGCCCGGTGGCCGCTCGGGTGTTTCATTTGCTGCCTGCACGTCCATACCGTAGCGGCATGGCAGCCACCACCCACACAGTGTCCAACCAGGCCCCTCCTCTCCTCGGCTACGACGTCTTCGGCGCGGACCGGGTGCTCACCGAAGCCGTGGATCGCCACCTCCCGGCCGAGCTGCTCGACGATGCGCGGGACGGGCTCGCCGAGCTCGGCCGGTCCGCCGGGTCCGCCCAGGCCGCGGAGTGGGGAGCGCAGGCCAACGACAATCCGCCGCGGCTGCGGACCCATGACCGCTACGGGCACCGCATCGACGACGTGGAGTTCCACCCGGCCTGGCACCGGCTGCTGGGCCATGCCGTCACCGCCGGCCTGACGGATGCGTGGGACCGGCCGGGCGGGCATGTGCGCCGGGCCGCCGGTTTCCTGGTGTGGACGCAGGCCGAGGCGGGCCACGGCTGCCCGCTCTCGATGACGCACGCGGCGGTACCCGCGCTGCGGACCGATCCGGCGGTGGCGGCGGAGTGGGAACCGCTGCTGACCTCGCACGTGTACGAGGAGGAGCTGCGGCCGGCCGGGCAGAAGACCGGGGCGCTCCTCGGGATGGGCATGACGGAGAAGCAGGGCGGCACGGACGTGCGGTCCAACACGACGCGTGCGGAGCCGCTGGCGGCCGAGGGGGAGTATCTGCTCACCGGGCACAAGTGGTTCTGCTCGGCGCCGATGTCCGACGGGTTCCTGGTGCTGGCGCAGGCCCCGGACGGGCTGACGTGTTTCCTGCTCCCCCGGGTGCTGCCGGACGGCACGCGCAACGTGTTCGCGATCCAGCGGCTCAAGGACAAGCTGGGCAACCGGTCCAACGCATCGGCCGAGGTCGAGTTCGACGGGACGTGGGTGCGCAGGATCGGTGAGGAGGGGCGCGGGGTCCGCACCATCATCGACATGGTGGCGGCGACCCGGCTGGACTGTGTGACGGGCTCGGCGGCGCTGATGCGGCAGGCGGTGGCGCAGGCGGTCCACCACGCCACGTACCGCAGCGCGTTCGGCGGGGTGCTGGTCGACAAGCCGCTGATGCGCAATGTGCTGGCCGATCTGGCGCTGGAGTCGGAGGCCGCGACGGTGCTGGCGATGCGGCTCGCGGCCGCGTACGACGCGGGGACCGAGGGCGAGTCGGCGTTCCTGCGGATCGCGGTGCCCACGGCGAAGTACTGGGTGACGAAGCGGTGCACCCCGCTGGTGGCCGAGGCCCTCGAATGCCTGGGCGGCAACGGCTATGTGGAGGAGTCGGGGATGCCGCGGCTGCTGCGCGAGGCGCCGCTCAACTCGATCTGGGAGGGCTCGGGGAATGTCCAGGCGCTGGATGTCCTGCGGGCGCTGCAGCGTGAGCCGCTGGCACTGAACGCGTTCCTCACGGAGGTCGGACGGGCGCGGGGGGCCGACCACCGGCTCGACCGGGCGATCAAGGACCTGCTGACGGAGCTCGCCGACCTGGAGGGCATCGAGGCACGGGCCCGCCGGCTCGTGGAGCGGATGGCGCTGGTGCTGCAGGGTTCGCTGCTGGTGCGCTGGGCTCCGCCGGAGGTGGCCGATGCGTTCTGTGCGTCACGCCTGGGCGGGGATCGCGGTTCGGCCTTCGGGACGCTGCCGCACACACTCGATCTGGCATCGGTCGTGGAACGGGCCCGGCCCGTGGAGCGGTGACGGGGACGGCGTCCGCGCAGCAACAGGGGGTGGTGCTGCGCCGACACGGCACCACCCCCCATGCTGTACACACCGGACTTCGGGGCCGAAACCCTGCCGTTCGGTGTTCCGTCACTCTTGTACGGTCGCGCGGCCGTCGCCAGAGTTGCAGAGGGTTGCAACCATTGTGTGGAGTTGCGGTGCCGGAGCTCCCGCAGCGGCAGGATGGGTCCCATGGCTCCTTGACCAGGTCCAGCACAGTCATGAGGGGGAATTCCGGCATGGAGACGAGTCCGGTCGACGTGATGCGGCTCGCTGCCCAGGAATCCGGCCGGGCCAACCGCCTGGTCCACCGGGCCCGCGAGGCGCGGATGGCGGGCGACCGCATGCCCACGGCACCGCGGGCGGAGATCGGGGCCTCGTGGGACCGGGTGCTGCGCAGCGGGATCGATCCGGAACAGACCACCCACAGCATTCTGCTGGAGCTGGACGAGGTCGAGCACCGGCGCCGGAGTTCCGCGCTGGGCGAGGTGATGCCGCTGCTCAGCGACGGCCTGGCGGGCATCGCGGACGCCTCGCAGCAGATCATGGTGGTCACCGATGTGGAGGGCCGGGTGCTGTGGCGCCAGGGCAACACTGGGGTGCTGCGCCTGGCGGACACCATCTGCCTGGCCGAGGGCGCCGCCTGGTCCGAGGCGATCACGGGCACCAACGCCATCGGCACCGCGCTCGCCTCGCGCGCCGCTGTGCAGGTCCACTCCGCGGAGCACTTCGTCCGCAGTCTGCACGGCTGGACGTGCGCGGCGGCCCCGGTGCGCGATCCGCGGGACGGCCGGCTGATGGGGATCGTCGACATCAGCGGTCCGGCGAGCACCTTCCATCCGACGACGCTCGCCCTGGTCGGTTCGGTGGCCCGGCTGGCCGAGAGCGAGATCAGGACCCAGCACCTGCAGGCGATCGACCGGCTGCGCTCGGTGGCCGCGCCGATGCTCTGCCGGCTGGGGGGCCGGGCTCTGGCAGTGGACGGCCACGGCTGGCTGGCCGCGGTCACCGGGATGCCTCCGGTGGACCGGCTGCCCCTGCCGAAGTCACTGCAGCCGGGCCGGGTGTGGCTGCCCTCGCTCGGGATGTGCCGGGTGGAGCCGCTGCCGGGCGGCTGGCTGGTGCAGGTGGCGGACGGTGCGATGGACAGCCCGCCACGCCGGGTCGTGCTGGATCTGAGCCTGCCGCGCAGCCTCGCGGTGAATGTGGTGAGCCCGGTGGGCACGTGGACGCAGCGGCTCTCCCCGCGCCACGCCGAGCTGCTGTACGCGCTGGCCCTGCACCCCGAGGGGCGTACGGCGTCCGAACTGGCGGAGGACCTCTTCGGCGATCCGACCAGGACGGTGACGGTCCGGGCCGAGATCTCGCGGCTGCGGCGCCATCTCGCGGAGGTGCTGGCGCACCGCCCGTACCGCTTCGGCGAAGGGGTCGAGGTGGAGGTGATCCGTCCGGAGCACCCGGGCGATCTGCTGCCGCGGTCGAAGGCGCCGGTGGTGGTGGCGGCGCGCAGCGCCTCCTGAACGCCGTTCCCGCAGGTCCGGAGCGCCTGCTCCCGGGTACCGGCTTGGGCCGGGGCGGCGGGGCATGGTTTTCTGGCAGTCATGAGCAACCCCGCGCGTCCATCCGACCCCGCCCTCGCCGAGGTGACCGTCTGGTCCCTGGAGCAGACCTCCCCCGACGACCTGCGGCCCTCGGCCGTGCCGGAGGCGGACGTACGGATCGTCCGTTCCGAGGTGCCGCTGCCCGAGTTCAGCCGCTTCCTCTATACGGCGGTCGGCGGCGACATCCAGTGGACTGACCGGCTGACGATGACGTACGCGCAGTGGCAGGAAGTGCTGGACCGGCCGGGCGCGGAGACGTGGGTGGCGTACGCGAACGGGACACCGGCCGGATACGTGGAGCTGGACCCGCAGGACGACGGCGTGGTCGAGATCATGTACTTCGGCCTCCTCCCGGCTTTCCGGGGACGCCGGATCGGCGGGCATCTGCTCTCGTACGGGGTCGCGCGCGCGTGGGACCTGGCGGAGCGGTGGCCGGAGCGGCCCGCGACGAAGCGGGTGTGGGTGCACACCTGCTCCAAGGACGGGCCGCACGCCATGGGGAACTACCAGCGCCGCGGCTTCCGGCTGTTCGACACCAGGACGGAGCTGGAGCCCGAGGTCGCCACCCCGGGTCCGTGGCCGGAATCCGGCCGGCCGCCGCTTCCGTAGGCACCGGCGGAAATCCCTCGTAAGAAATGCACACGGTTGTCCGGTTTTCCGGCCACCTGGCGCCCGTCATCAAGGTGACGGGCGCCACATCGTCTCGTCTGTCGGGACAGTCTCGTCCACATCATGGATAGTGGTGGACTGCTCCGAGACCCGCGTGACACGCTTCCGTCATGCCTGGAACTGGAATTGCCTTGGTGAGTCGACGCCACGTCGACCTCGGCCGCATGTCCAGCGCCATCTGTCCGGCGAGCTGAGAGTCCCAGCACCGCCGCGATCAACCTTTCTCTGCACATCCTGCGCACCGCCGCGCCTCCATGCGAGTGTGCAGTTCAGAGCCGCCCTCCTGCAGTCCCGAAGGACGTACTGTCATGGCCGCTACCCCGGAACAGCCCGCGCCCGCCACGCCCCGCCGCAAGGCTGGACGCCACCGTGGCGAAGGCCAGTGGGCACTGGGGCACTACACCCCGCTCAACGGCAATGAGCAGTTCAAGAAGGACGACGACAGTCTCAACGTGCGGACGCGCATTGAGACGATCTACTCCAAGCGCGGGTTCGACTCGATCGACCCCAACGACCTTCGTGGACGCATGCGTTGGTGGGGTCTGTACACCCAGCGACGGGCCGGTATCGACGGCGGCAAGACCGCGGTCCTCGAGCCCGAGGAGCTCGAGGACAAGTACTTCATGATGCGGGTCCGCATCGACGGCGGAAGGCTGACCACCACTCAGCTGCGCGTCATCGGCGAGATCTCCGAGGAGTACGCCCGCGGCAGCGCGGACATCACCGACCGTCAGAACGTCCAGATGCACTGGATCCGCATCGAGGACGTCCCGGCGATCTGGGAGAAGCTGGAGGCCGTCGGCCTCTCCACCACCGAGGCGTGCGGCGACTGCCCCCGCACGATGATCGGTTCCCCGGTGGCGGGCATCGCCGCCGACGAGATCATCGACGGCACCTCGGCGCTGGACGAGATCCACGAGCGCTACATCGGCAACCCGGAGTTCTCCAACCTGCCGCGCAAGTTCAAGACCGCCATCTCCGGCTCCCCGGTGCAGGACGTGGTGCACGAGATCAACGACATCGCGTTCGTCGGCGTCGAGCACCCCGAGCACGGCCCCGGCTTCGACCTCTGGGTCGGCGGCGGCCTCTCCACCAACCCGCGACTGGCCGAACGCCTGGGCGCCTGGGTTCCGTTGGACGAGGTCGCGGACGTGTGGGCCGGCGTCGTGGGAATCTTCCGCGACTACGGCTACCGCCGGCTCCGCAACCGCGCCCGCCTGAAGTTCCTGGTGGCCGACTGGGGCGTCGCGAAGTTCCGCCAGGTACTGGAGGACGAGTACCTCAAGCGCCCGCTGCTGGACGGTCCCGCCCCCGCGGAGCCCAGCAGCCGCTGGCGCGACCACATCGGTGTCCACCCGCAGCAGGACGGCCGTTTCTACGTCGGTTTCGCGCCTCGCGTCGGCCGGGTCGACGGTTCCACCCTGGCCAAGATCGCCGAACTCGCCGAGGCGAACGGCTCCGGCCGGGTGCGCACCACCGTCGAGCAGAAGATGATCATTCTCGATGTGGAGCAGGACCGGGTCGAGTCCCTGTCCGCCGGCCTGGAGGCGCTCGGCTTCCAGGTGAAGCCGTCCTCGTTCCGCCGCGGCACGATGGCCTGCACAGGCATCGAGTACTGCAAGCTGGCGATCGTCGAGACCAAGGCGCGCGGCGCCGCACTCATCGACGAACTGGAGCGCCGCCTCCCGGAGTTCGACGAGCCGCTGACCATCAACATCAACGGCTGCCCCAACGCCTGCGCCCGCATCCAGACCGCGGACATCGGCCTCAAGGGCCAGCTCATGCTGGACGACGAGGGCAACCAGGTGGAGGGCTACCAGGTACACCTCGGCGGCGCACTCGGCCTGGAGGCCGGATTCGGCCGCAAGGTCCGCGGCCTGAAGGTCACTTCGGCCGAGCTGCCCGACTACGTCGAGCGGGTCCTGGAGAAGTTCCAGGCAGAGCGCGAGGACGACGAACGCTTCGCCACCTGGGCCGCCAGGGCCAGTGCGGAGTCGCTGTCATGAGCGAGCGCGCCGCGCCGTTTCACTGCCCCTACTGCGGCGACGAGGACCTGCGCCCGCACGAGGCAGGCCACGGGGCCTGGGAATGCGTCTCCTGCAACCGGGCGTTCCAGCTGAAGTTCCTGGGTCTGCTGACCCGGGGACTGCAGCGCAACGACGGTGAAGGGGACGGGACATGACGGACACTCTGCAGACTGGGCAGCTCTCCGCGACTGAACTCAGGGACCTGGCCGAGCGTGCGGGCCGGGAGCTGGAGGACGCCTCCGCACTGGAGATCCTCCAGTGGGCCACCCGGACCTTCGGCCCGCAGTTCTGCGTGACGTCGTCGATGGAGGACGCGGTCGTCGCCCATCTCGCCTCCCGGGCCCTGCCCGGGGTGGACGTGGTCTTCCTCGACACGGGCTACCACTTCCCCGAGACGATCGGCACGCGTGACGCGGTGGAGGCGGTGATGGACGTCC